>CAITAM010000029.1 GCA_903890265.1 uncultured Pseudomonadota bacterium
CGGCTGGCGCAGCGCCCACAGGAGGCGATCCCGGCGCAGGCAGCATCAATATATCAGGCCAGTATCAAATTAACGGCGCCGTGGCCACGTCAGGCGTCGGCAGCTCCCGCAGCGCGGCGCCGGAGAAGAACTCGGCGGCCTCGTGCGCCAGTCGAACCTGCAGCGGCCCGGGGAGCTCCTCGTCCAGCGGATCCGCGGCGATCTGCAGCAGCGCGACGGCGGCCTCGATCGACGCCCGATCGAAGTCCGGGTGGCGGGCGAGGAGCTCGGCGAGCTCGCGCGCGTCGCTGCTGCTCAAGTTGCCCACCAGATCGTCGATGTAAAGCGCCGTCAGCCGGACGGCCTCGAGCTGGGCGGCCATCATGGGCGCTCCTCCGAGACCGCGGCCGCGGGGGCCGCCGGTAAGAGCATCGCGCGCACCTTGAGAATGCCCCGTCGCACCAGGGTCTTGACGGTGCCCAGGGGAAGCCCGGTCCGCTCGGCGACTTCCGCGTGCGAGTAGCCGTGGGCGAGCGCGAGCGTAATGACCCGTTGCTGCACGGCCGGCAGCTGGGCGAGCACGCTGCGCGCCAGTTCGATCTCGGCATCGCGCTCGGCGTGCGTCCCGGGCGAGGACTCGGCCTCGGGCACGTCGTCGAGCGGCACCACGCGCGACTCATGCCGGTGTGACGACCGCCGCCGGTCGATGAGGCGGCGCCGGGCGAGGAGCGTCACGAAGACCCGCTCCGGACCGCGGTTCGCGTCAAAGCGCGCCGCGCTCGCCCACAGGTCCATGAAGATCTCCTGCACCGCGTCTTCCGCGTCGGTGGTCGTGGCGGAAAACCGCCGCGCCATCGACCAGACGAGCGGCCCGTAGCGCCGGATGCAGGCGTTCACGGCGAGACGCTCACCGGCCGCGATGCGTGGCAACAGCGGCTCGTCCGCCGGCGACAGGCGCTCGGAAGTGGGCGACGTCATGCCTGCGCTGTCCTCTGACTCCACCGCCACCCACCCACGTCCCGCCTCCGTCGTGCGGCCGGCGCGACCCCTGTGTTCGTCCCTTCGTTGCTGCGCCGGCCGCGGATTCACGCTCCGGCGCCTGAGGCGAAACGGCGCGGCCGTGAATCCGAACGCCCACGACCTCCGTACAGCCAAGAGGGAAACGCACGGACCGCGATAGCTCTGGTGCATCGCGGCTCACGGTTTGCCTTTGCCGCCCGACACCTCAATCCGACTGGAGAAAACCAATGTTCAGCACGACTCGGCCCACTGCCAGGGGAGCACAGCCATGAGTTCCTTCATCCGCACCTTCAGCGCCCTCGCGCTCACTGCCCTGCTCGGTCTCCTGAGCGGCTGCAATAACGACACCCAGACCACGATCCTGTCGCTCGATCTCACGCCCGCGGCGTCGACCGTGACGCTTGGCACGACACAGCAGCTCAGCGTCATCGGCCATTACAACGACGGCTCGCAGCGTGACGTCACGTCGCTCGCCACGTTCACGTCGCAGACCCCGTCGGTGGCGACCGTGTCGAGCGGCGGCCTCGCGACCGGTGTCGGGGCGGGCACCGCCGTCATCTCGGCGTCGGTCGACAATGTGCAGAGCACCGCCAACGTGACCGTGGCAGTCAGCACCGTGGCCGTGCTGCACGCCTCGCCCGATGCGCCGAACGTTAACGTGCTGGTGGACGGCAAGACGGCCGTCACCGGACTCGCGTTCGGCCAGGGCACGGCGCCCGTGACACTCGCGACCGGGGCGCACACGCTCGCCGTGCAGGCACAGCTGCCGGGCGGCGGTCTCGCCACCGTGATTCCGGCGTCCGGCGACTCGGTGTCCGAGACCCTGGCCAACAACACGCAGTACATCGTCATTGCCGAGGGCCCGGTGGCGAGCATTGCGCCGCAGATCTTCACCCGGCCCCTGTCGGCCGTGGCCGCGGGCGAGGCGCGCGTCCAGGTCTTCCACGCAGCGCCGGCAGCGCCGAGCGTCGACGTGTACGTCACGGCACCGGGTGCGGGCGTGGCCTCGCAGACCGCGCTTGGCACCTTCGCGTTCAAGGGCAGCCTCGGGCCGGTATCGGTGCCCGCCGGTTCCTACGAAATCTACGTCACCCTCGCCGGGACGAAGACCGTGGTCTATGACTCGGGCGTGGTGCCGCTGGCCGCCGGCGCGGACCTGCTGATCGCCGCCGAGCAGAACACCGGTCCCGGCAGCTCGCCGATCACGCTCGCGGTCACGGACGCGACCGGCAAGAACTCGGCACTGCTCGACAGCTCGACGCCGGCTGCCGTTCGCGTCGTGCATGCCTCGCCTGACGCACCGGCCGTGGCCGTCTACGCCAACGACAGCTTCACCTCGGCATTCATCCCGTGCCTCGCCTTCCCGGGCTACACCGGCAGCCAGGCCGCCTCGTGCCCGACCTTCACCGGGTATGCCGCGATCCAGCCGGCGTCGAGTGTCACCAGCGTCCAGGTCACGCCGTACGGCAACCCGGGCGTGATCGCGATCAACGCGCCGGTGAAGCTCAGTGCCGGCACGCGCTACAGCGTCTACGCCGTCGGCGACCTCGCGAACATTGCCCCGCTCGTGCTGACCGACGACGCGCGCCGGATCGCGACCGAGGCCAAGCTGCGGGTGATTCACGCGTCGCCGAGCGCCGGCAACGTCGATATCTACCTGACGGCGTCCGCGTCGCTCACCGGCGCCACCCCGGCGCTCACCAACGTCCCGTTCAAGGCCGACAGTGGCTTCCTGCCGGTCGCGGCGGGCAGCTACTACGTGACGGTCACGCCCACCGGCAAGACGACCCCGGCCATTGGTCCGCTCGCGATTACGCTCGCGAACAAGGGCATCTACACGGCCGTGGCCGTTGACCACGTCGGTGGCGGCGCGCCGCTCGGCCTGATCACGCTGGACGACTTCGCCACGCCCTGACAACACGGAGGCTGATTCGTCATCTACCGCCGGGCACCGCGCGAGAGCGCGGTGTTCGGTCGGTACCGGATCGCAAGCGGTCCGGTCGGACTCAGGACTCGAGGACGATGCCGGCGGTGACGTCCCAGCTCGCGTAGACGGTGTCGTTCCAGTCGATGGCCCGCTCGGCCGTGCGCCGGTCGTTCTGCATTACCGCCGAGAGGAGCTTCCCCGTCTCGGTCTTGACCTGGTAGGTCGAGCGGTTGCCAAGGTAACCGAGCTCCCAGACCGTGCCTTTTACCTGGTTGATGCCGGCGTCCGCGAGCGGCTCCTTGCTGAGCCAGATCTTCTCCGGCCGCACGGCGACCCACGCGCGCTGCCCCGGGCTGAATCGCCCGAGGTCGTCGACCCGCACCGGCACGCCGAGCTCATCGGACTGCAGGGTCACGATGCCCGGCTCCCCGGCGATCACGGTGCCCTCGAAGAAATTGGTCGTACCGATGAAGTCGGCCACGAACCGCGAACGCGGGAACTCGTAGATTTCGGACGGCGTTCCGACCTGCAGCACCTTGCCCTGGTCCATGACGGCGATCCGGCTGGAGAGGGCCATCGCCTCGTCCTGGTCGTGGGTCACGATGACGAAGGTGGTGCCGACTTCGTGCTGGATATCCATGAGCTCGAACTGCGTCTGCTCGCGCAGCTTCTTGTCGAGCGCCGAGAGCGGCTCGTCGAGCAGCAGTACCTTGGGACGGCGGATGAGGGCGCGGGCGAGCGCGACCCGCTGGCGCTGCCCGCCGGACAGCTGGTGCGGCTTGCGCTTGCCGAGGTGGCCGAGCTGCACCAGTTCGAGGGCATCGGCAATTCGCTTGGCCTTTTCGGCCGCGGGCACGCTGAGTGTGCGCAGCCCGTAGCCCACGTTGCTCTCGACGGTCATGTGCGGAAAGAGCGCGTAGGACTGGAACATCATGTTGACCGGCCGCTCGTGGGCCGGAACGCCAACGAGATCCGCGCCCTCGAGGGTCAGCCGCCCCGACGTGGGCTCGGCAAACCCCGCCAGCATCCGCAGCAGCGTGGTCTTGCCGCAGCCCGATGAACCGACGAGGGCGAAAATCTCGCCCTTGTAGATCCTGAGGTTGACGTTATCGACCGCGTTGAACGAGCCGTAGGTCTTCGTCACGCCGGCGATGACGATCTGCGGGACCTGGTTGGGGTCCAGCCACGGCCGATCGGCATCGGGCTTTGCCGGGGTCGGGCTCGTCATAGGACCCGGTGGAGCATGTCGTGGCACACACGGCGTCGCATGGCGGCGGGCGGACCCTGGCCTAGCGGTCCGCGGGCGGCGTCACCCGCCGGCGTTCGGGCGCGAAGAAGGGCTTTTCCACGACCTCCGCCTGCACCATCCGTCGCTCCCACACGAGCTCGCGATTGAGATAGATCTCGGCCCATACCTTGGAGCCTAGCGCGAAGTGCGGGGCGTTGACGATGGCGAGTGCGATATTGCGCTTGCAGGTCGGCGACCAGAGCGCGGACGTGACGAAGCCGATCTCCTGGCGCCCCGACTCTTCCGTATACAGCAGGGCACTGTGTGCCGGCTTGTTGCCGGCGACGTCGAGGCCAACCAGGCGACGGGCCACGCCCCGCGCCTGCTCGGCGACCAGGGCGCGGCGGCCGTTGAAGTGGCCCTTCTTGAAATCGACCAGCCAGTCGAGCCCGAGTTCCAGCGGTGAGCGGTCCCGTCCGAGGCGAACCGTGCTCTCCGCGGAGACGAAGTCGTAGTGCGGCATCAGGAAGCCCGCCTCGATACGGACCGCGTTCAGCGCCTGCGAACCGATCGCTCGGATCCCCCGCAGACGCCCGGCCTCCATCAGGCGATCCCAGATGAACTCCGCCTTGTCCGGTGGCATCCAGATTTCGTAGCCGAGATCGCCCGTGAACCCGGTGCGGGAGGCCATCACCTCGACCCCCTCGACGGCGAACCGGCCGATGTCGAACGGCTTGAGCTGCTCGATCCCGGCAAGGCCGAGCTGCTTCAGGATCCAGCACGAGGTCGGCCCCTGGACGGCGAGTGCCGCCACCTGCTCGGTCACTTCCTCCACCGTCACGTCGTAGCCGATCGCGGCATCGAGCAGCCAGTCGATCTGCCGCTCGGCCGAGCACAGCCAGTACTCGTCCTCGCCGAGCCTGAACAGCGTGCCGTCATCGAGGATGTGGCCATTGTCATTGCACCAGACGGTGTACATGACACGGTTGACCTTGAGCTTCGCGACGTCCCGCGTCACGAGGTGGTTGAGGTAGCGGCCGGCGGCGGGTCCCTTGATCCGGTATTTGACCATCGGCGTGAGGTCAAAGACACCGGTGGCATTGCGTACGGCGAAGTATTCCTGCTCGGGCGTCGTGAACACGTCGACGGTCGTGTAGCCGGCCCAGGCGACGAAGCTGTCGTGCTGGCTGAGCTCACGCGCCCGGTTATGGAAGGGCGTTCTCAGCAGCGGCTGCTTGAAGTGAGGCAATTCCGTCTCTTTAACGCTCATGGTCTCATACCGCCTTTGCCAGCACGGCCTGCGCCGCGAGGCGCCCGTTCTCACCAACCACGCCGCCGCCCGGGTGGGACGCGGCCCCGCAGAGGAACAGCCCCTGCACCGGCGTCGCGTACTGGGCCGCACCCGGCACGGGACGAACGAACAGGAACTGGTCGAACGCCAGCTCCGCGTGGTGCCAGTGGCCACCCCGGTTGCCGTAGCGCCGCTCCAGGTCGAGCGGGGTCAGAAGCTCCACCGCACGAACCGACTCCTTGAGCCCCGGGGCCAGTGCCTCCAGGCGGTCGAGCAGGAGCGCCTGGTAGGCGTCCTTGCTCCCGTCCCAGCCGGCGCGAAGATCCCGCGGCGCGCATTCGATCACCGCCGACAGGACGTGCTGCCCGGACGGCGCAAGCGTCGGGTCGTTCATCGTCGGCACCGTGATTTCGAGCGCCGGCTCCGCCGAGTGCTCGCCGTACTTCGGCGCGTCGAACGCGCGCTCGAGGTAGGCCATCGATGGCGAAAACAGCAGCCGGCCCTTGAGCGCACTCTGGGACAGATTAAGGAATGCCGGCAGCCGGTCGAGCGCGAGGTGCAGCTTCGCGGTGACGCCGCGGGCCCGGCAGTGATCGACCTTGCGCACGAAGCCGGTGTCGAGGTGCTCCGGCCCCAGCAAGTCCAGGAACGTCGTCTTCGGGTCCGCGTTCGAGACGACCACCGGTGCGAGCAGACTTTCGCCGGACCCGAGGACGACGCCGGTCACGCGGTCGTCCGCCACCAGCACGCGCTCGACGCGGGTCCCCGTGCGCACCTCGGCACCCGCAGCGGTCGCGGCACGGGTGAGGGCATCGGTCAGGCCACCCATGCCGCCCACGGGCTGCGCCAGGCCGGTGTTGCCGTCCGCGGACTCGAGCGCCTGGCGCATGAGCCAGGTCAGCACCGTGCCCGGGGCCCGCGGCCCGAGGTTGGCGCCGAGCGTCGCATCAAACGCCAGCGCCCCCTTCAGCAGCGGCGAGCTGAAATTGTCCTCGAGGAGATCGTAGGCATTCATGCCGATGATGCGCAGCAGTTCGCGCATGTCCCGTCGCCCGAGCCGGCGCACCTGCCAGCCGAGCTTCAGGAGCGCGATCCGGTCCGACCAGGCGTCGGTGCCGAGGCGCGGCGGCGGCGCGCCGAGCATCGGCCGCAATGCACCGGCCAGCCGCGTGAATCGCGCGGTGAAGGCCGGATACGCCGCGGCATCGGCCGGTGACGCGGCGGCCACGGCATCGGCGGCGAGCGACAGGTGATTGCCCTCGGCCGACAGCGCCGTCGTTGGCATGCGTGTCGCGGCAAAGCGCAGACCCTGCTGCTCGAGGCCGAGCGCGGTGATGAGCGCGCGCGGCATGAGGTGCAGGAGGTGCGCGGTGGAAGCCCGAAAGCCCGGCGCGAACTCGTGCGTACCCGCGGCGCCGCCCGTCGCGGCCGAGCCCTCGACGATGAGGACCCGCTTGCCGCGCTTGGCGAGCAGCGCACCGCAGACCAGGCCGTTGTGTCCCGCGCCGATAATGATGACGTCGAAATGTGCTTGCACGCTGTGGCCCTGCGCTGGAATTAGGCGACTTTCTTCAGGTCACGGAGCACGGCCTGCGCCGCGTTGTGACCCGGAGCACCCATCACACCACCGCCCGGGTGAGTCGATGAGCCGCACATGTAGAGGCCGCGCACGGGGGCGCGGTACTGGGCGTAGCCGGGGATGGGCCGGTTGAAGAGCAGCTGGTCCATGGTCAGTTCGCCCTGGAAGATGTTGCCCTCTGTCAGGCCCACTTCCCGCTCGATATCCCAGGGAGTGCGGATCTCGGCGTGCAGGATCAGGCTCTTGAAGTTGGGGCTTTGGCGCGCGATCGCGTCAATCACCGTGTCGCCGAAGGCCTTGCGCTTTTCCGGCGTCCAGGGCCCGTCGGCCAGTTCGTACGGGCAGTACTGCACGAAAACGGACATGTAGTGCTTGCCGGGCGGCGCCATCGTCGGATCGATCTGCGACGGGATGAGCATGTCGACGTACGGCCGCTGCGACCAGCGCCCCGCCTTCCAGTCATCGTAGGCGCGCTCCATCATGTCGAGCGTGTCCGTGATGTGCATGTCGCCCCGGGTGCACGGCGAGCCCTTCGGGATCGCGGTCCACTCGGGCAGTCCGTCGAGCGCGATGTTGAGCTTGCCGGAGGAGCCGCGGATCTTGAACTTCCGCACCTGGTCGAGGAATTCGGACGGCAGGTCGCCGGCGTCCATCGTCTCGAGGAACGTGCGCTTGACGTCCATGTTCGACATGACCGTCGACGCGTAGAGCTCCTCGCCGGAGTCGAGGGCGACGCCGACCACGCGCTCGTTGCGCACCAGAAACTTCGAGACCGACGCGGCTTCCCGGATCGTGCCGCCACTCGCCTTGAACGAGCTGCCGAGCGCGTTCGACACCGCCCCCATGCCGCCGCGCGCAAAGCCCCAGGCACCGACGGTGTCGTCGATGTCACCCATGTAGTGGTGCAGCAGGACGTAGGCGGTACCGGGTGAGCGGGGCCCGAGCGCCGTACCGATGATGGAGCTGCCGGCAAAGTGCGCTTTGACGATCTCACTCTCGAAGTACTCGTCGAGGAAGTCGGCAGCGCTCATGGTCCAGAAGCGAACCGTGTCGTACATGCGCTCTTCACCCATGTTGTGGAATCGCTTGCCGATGTAGAGCAGTTCGTTGATGTCGCGCCACTTGAACGACGTGGGGTCCGGTGGCTCGCGCAGCAGGAGCGGCTTGATGAACTTGCACTGGCGCATGACATCGCGCGAGTACCGGTCGTAGGCTTCGGCGTCGCGCTTTGAGTGCCGGCTGATTTCGCGGCGCAGCGCGTCGTGGTTGTCATACAGGGCGAGATGGTTCCCGTCCTGCATCATCGTGCAGCCGCCCTCGTACGGGATGATCTGCAAGCCGTGCTTCGGCAGCTCGAGCTGCCGCATGATCTCCGGGCGGAGCAGGCTGCAGACGTAGGAGCAGTTGGAGTAGGTGAACTCCGGGTAGAGCGAACGGCTGACGGCCGCACCACCGATGTAGTCGTTGCGCTCGAGAACAAGCACGTTGAGCCCGGCCCGCTGCATGTAGCAGGCGGCAACCAGCCCGTTATGCCCTGCGCCCACGACGATGACGTCGTAGGACTTGGTCGCACCATTCGCTCCGCTCACGCTGCTCCCTCCCCCGGCGACGGCGTTCAGGCCGATTCCTTGGTCGCCGCAACGCCCGCTTTGAGCGTCGCATCGACCGCAATCTCGAAGCCCCGCAGCGTGTCCGCGAGGCACGAGTCGTCATGGGCCGCCGAAATGAACCACGGCTCGCGCGAATCGGGCTCGCACAGCACACGCTCGTCGTGCAGCACCTGCGCCATCGCATCGTAGAAGGAGTAGTCGCTGCCCTTCCAGTCCCGGTAGTTGCGTGGTGGCTCGGCCGAGAAGTAGAGGCCGCTCATCGAGGGGTGGCCGACGAAGCTGTGCGGAATGCCGCGCGCGTTCAGGATCGCGTGCATGCCCTCGCGCAGCCGGGTGCCGTAGGTGGCGATATCGGCGAGCGCCGAGGTCTCGTCGAGGATCTGCAGGCACTTCTCGGCGGCGGCAAGCGATACCGAGTGCGCGGTGTACGTGCCGCCGTGGGCCACGCCCTTGCCGATCTTGCGCATGATGTGTTCACGCCCGGCGAGCACCGAGATCGGGTAGCCATTGGCCACGGCCTTGGCGAACGTGCAGATGTCGGCGTGCACGCCGTACAGCTCCTGCACGCCGCCCTTGGCGACGCGGAACCCGGTCTTCACCTCGTCGATGAACATCACGACGTCGTACTTGTTGCACAGCTCACGCGCCGCACGCAGGTACTCGGGTTCTGCGGAAATGCCGAGGCAGTTACCCATGATGGGCTCGATGAGCATGCAGGCAATCTTGCCGGCGTGCTTCTTGAAGACGTCCTCGAGCTGGTTGGCGTCATTCGCCTGGACGAAGTGGGCGTAGGAGCGCGTGCCGACCGGAATGCCCTCGCTGTAGGGGTGGATTTCCGGCTCGCCTTCCTTCTTCCACTTTTCCATCGGCGTGTACCACATCGCCGCATCGAACAGCCCGTGGTAGCCGCCCTCGAGAATCACGTAGTCGTCCTTGCCGGTGTACGCGCGCGCGAGCCGCAGGCCGGCCATGACGGCCTCCGTCCCCGAGTTCGAGTACCGCACGAGTTCCGCGGCGGGCACCATCTTCGCGATCCGGTCGGCGACGATGAGCTCGCGTTCGGTGGCGAGCGCGAACACCCCGCCCACTTCCATGCCCTTGCGCGCCGCCTCATCGACCTCCGGGTGGGCGTAGCCCAGGATCGCCGGGCCGTAGCCCAGCCGGTAGTCGACGTACTCGTTGTCGTCGATGTCGGTCACGCGGGCGCCGCGGCCGTGCTTGACGTAGATGGTCCGGTCCTCGCCCCAGTAGCGGAAGTTCGACGCGACGCCGAGGGGCAGGCGCTTCACGGCACGCTGAAACTGCTCATGGCTCTTGGTGAGTTTTCTGGTCATGACGAACTCTCTCGCTGATGGATGAGGACAGGCGGCTGGAACGGACGCACGAACCTACCAGCCCGGATTCAACGCGTCCATGCAAATTATATGTGTATATAAATAATGCGCTGCAGCACGACATAGTGGGCCCGTGACCGTCGTTGTCGCTAAGCCATAGAACGGTAGGGCATTTTATGGTTCTAAGGGACTCATCCTAAGGCATCGGAGGGTAAATCTTGCCTTGTCGGGCGGACCGCTCGGGAGTAGCGTAGAGCTCCAATTACATGACCATATAACTCTGGAGTGACGCATGAACACCGCCGTTGCCCCGTTCGCGAGCCGCGCCCCGTCCGAGCAGCGCTACGCGATGCCGGCCTGGATCTACAGTGACCCGCGCCTCGCGGCGCTTGAGCAGGAACGGATCTTCCGCCCGAGCTGGCAGATCGTCTGCCACGTCAACCAGATTGCCCGGGCCGGCGACTTCGTCACCCTCGAGCTCGGCTCCGACAGCGTCGTGGTGGTGCGCGACAAGGAAGGCGCCATCCAGGCCTTCCACAACGTCTGCCGCCACCGCGGCGCACGGATGCTGGACGGCAGCGGCAAGTGTGCCGGGGCCATCACCTGCCCGTACCACGGCTGGACGTACCGCTATGACGGGGCGCTGATCGGCGTGCCGTCGAAGGACAGCTTCGCAGACCTCGACCGTGGCAAGCACGGGCTCATTCCGGTACGCGTCGACGTGTTCCTCGGCTTCGTGTTCGTCTGCATCGCCGGCAACCCGCCGAAGCCGGCGGATGTCTTCGGTGAGATGGTCGAGGAGTTCACGCCCTACCGGATCGGCGACATGGTCGCGCTCGGCCCGATCACCGAGGAAGTCTGGGAAGTGGACTGGAAACTCGCGATCGACAATTACCTCGAGTCGTACCACGTGCCGATCGGCCATCCCGGACTCGCCCGCATGTTCACCCCCGACTACGAGGACCAGCGCGGCATCCCGGGCCTTGCGCGCGGCATCTCGTGGATCAAGGACCTGCCGTCGTCACGGTGGTCGGAGCGGGTGTACACGAAGCACATCACCGAGATCGCGACACACCTGCCGGACGAGAACCGCCGCAGCTGGCGCTTCTACAGCATGCTGCCGAACCTCGGCATCGATCTCTTTCCCGAGCAGATCGACTTCTTCCAGGTACTGCCGGGAGGTCCGGGGAAAACCCGTGTCCGCGGCGCGCTCTTCGGTTTGCCGGACGAGCGCCGGGACATGAAGCTGATGCGTTTCCTCGGCACGCGCATCAACGCGCTCGTCAATGCCGAGGACCGGTTCCTCTGCGAGCGCGTCGCGCAGGGCCTGCGTTCGTCAACGTACGTGCCGGGCCCGCTGTCGGACCTTGAGCGATGGATGTCCGAATTCCACGACCTGCTGCGCGAACGGATCCCGGAGACACGGCTGCCCTCCGCACCGGCTTCGTTTGCGTAGCGCGCGCGGCGCTCAGCGACCGGCACCCAGCAAGCGCCGAAAGCGCCCGACGGGAGACGTGGCCGTGGCCTGTGGCAGCCAGGCGGTGGAAGCGCTGTACGCCCGCTGCAGCGACTCGAGGATCTCGCTGTCCTCGCGTATGACCCGGCGCAGCAGGCGCTCGGCCAGCCGCGCAAGCGCCCGGCCGGCGGCGTCCTCCTCGTGCACGCGGTAACCGCGAAAGCTCACCTGCGAGCCCCCCTCGCGCTGGGGCCGCACCGTGAGCACGGCAAGCCCGCCCGGGTAGCGGTCAATGATCACGTTCGGAGCGACAAAGCGGCGCGTCCACTGCGCATCACCCCGGGCGCCGACGAGCGTGGCCAGTCGGTCGGCCGTCATCCCGTTGCCCTTGTCCGGTACGGTCAGGTGCCATTCCACGTCGGCACCGCCATCGACGTTGCGAAGCTCGGTCCGGGCCGCCGGGAAGCCCAGTCGGGCGGCCGGGCGGCCACCGAACCAGGTATCGAGCCAGTGCGTCGCCACCACGTGCCACTCGGCCGCCACCTTCCACTCGCGTGCCGCACCGGTGGGCTCGAGCGGGCCGTCACCGGCGACGTCGAGGGCGCCGACCAGTCGGTCGCCGGCGTCATCGGCGTTCAGCACCAAAAGTCCGCGCACGACCTTGAGCGGCAGCGCCGCCAGCGACGGCTCGCCTTCGGCCACCGGAGTCCCGTCCAGTCGCCAGTGCAGTCCGTGCACCGCACAACGCAGCTCGCCGAGCACGATCGCCTCGGTGCTGCTCGCGAGCTCGTGCGGCGAGCGCGGGCACCGGTTGGCAAAGGCCCGCAGGCTGCCGCTCGGATCCCGGACCAGCATGACGGGCTCGGTGAGACCCCGCACGGCAACCACGCTGCCCGGCACGGCCACGTCACTGGCATGGGCCACCGGCTGGCCGGTGCGGGCGAGCCATTCACGGCCGCGCTGCAGCAGCGGACCGCTCGCGCCCGGCGGCATCGGCGCGGCGACGCGCGCCGGACCGAGCGCACCGGCGAACTGCGCCGGAAACACCGACCGCAGGTACGCGAGGCAGCGCTCGCGGGCCGCGGGCCGGTCGATGTCGGCTTCAAACTGGAACGCAAAGCCCTGCCAGAGCACCTCCAGCAGACCGATGAAGCCGAGCGACAGTGCCTCGACGTCGAGGTGCGGCTCGCCGCTGGCCGCCACCAGCCGACCCATGAGGTCGCGGACGAGCACGACGAAGCTGTCGTCCTTGTGGCCGCAGATCTCGTAGTACTCCTGGCGCGAACTCGCCTCGCCCCAGAACGCGTACCAGACGGAAATCTTGCGCGGACTCGCGACCTCCGGATCGAGGTACAGGTCGACCAGGAGCCGCATGGCCTCGACCGGCGTCTCGCGGATCGCGGTCACGGGCTCGAGGACCTTGTCGTCGAACTCGCTCGCGAGGTACTGCAGCGAGGCCACGAGCATCGCGGCTTTCGACTTGAAGTAAAAGCGCACGATACCCGGCGACAGGTTGGCGATCGCCACCACCTTCTCGACCGTGGTGCGCGACGGGCCGTGGATGTGCAGCGCGGAAATGCAGGCGTCGATCAGCCGCTGCCGTTGCCGGTTGCGGGGACCGCGGGCGACCGGGAGGTCGTCGGCCGGCGCCGGCTCGCTGCCGCTCATGGCCTCTCACACGCCGCATTCGCGGCGGTCACGGGTTGCTTCCGGTCTTTCACGTGCGAGAGCATAGCCTGATGACAGCCTCCACGTCCCCAAGCAGCCCGCGGTCGGCGGAACTGGTCGCGACCCGACTCCGGCAGGCGTCGCGCCTGAACCGCCTCGGTCGGTGGCTTATCATCCTGCCGCCACTGGTGTTTCTGGTCGTCTTCTTTCTCGTGCCGTTCGCCTTCGCCTTCAAGATCAGTTTCGCCCAGACCGCGGTCCACATCCCGCCGTTTTCCGATCTGCTCAGCCATTCCAGGGACGGGGTCGTCGGCCTGTCGATCAACCTCGGCAATTACGCGTACCTCTTCACCGACGACGTCTACGCCATCTCCTACCTGTACTCGATCAAGACGGCCTTCTTTTCGACCATCGCCTGCCTGCTGCTCGGCTACCCCATGGCCTACGCCATCGCCCGGGCCTCGAAAGCCAACCAGAACATCCTGCTGCTCATCATCATCCTGCCCTTCTGGACCTCCTTCCTGCTGCGGGTCTACGCGCTCGAGGGAATCATCCGTGACGGAGGATTGCTCAACTCCGCGCTGCTGTGGCTCGGGGTGATCCACCAGCCGCTGCAGATCATGCGCACGAGCTTTGCCGTCTACCTCGGCATCGTGTATTCCTACCTGCCGTTCATGATCCTGCCGCTGTTCGCGACGCTGGAGAAACTCGATAACACGCTGCTCGAGGCGAGCGCCGACCTTGGCAGCCCGCCGTGGAAATCGTTTATCGACGTCACCCTGCCACTGTCCATGCCGGGCATCATCGCGGGTTCCATGCTGGTGTTCATCCCGGCGATCGGCGAGTTCGTCATTCCCTCGCTGCTCGGTGGTCCGGACAACCTGATGATCGGCCGGCTGCTGTGGGACGAGTTCTTCAACAATCACGACTGGCCGGTGGCGTCGGCCGTCGCCGTCGCCATTCTCGTCCTGCTGGCAGGCCCTATCGCGATCTACCAGCACTACAACGTCCGGGAACTGGAGCAGTAGCGATGAAACTGCCGGCCGTCAGCTTTTCCCTCACGATGCTGTTGATCGGCATCGCGTTTCTCTACATCCCGATGCTGGTACTGATCGGCTACTCCTTCAACGCATCGCCGCTGGTCAGCCTCTGGGGCGGCTTCTCGGTCAAGTGGTACGCGTCACTGCTGCACAACCGGCAGATCCTCGATGCCGCATTGCTGTCCTTTGAAATCGCGCTCGTGGCGTCGACCGGTGCCGTGCTGCTCGGACTGTTGGCAGCGACCGCACTCGTGCGCTTTCGCCACTTCCGGGGTCGCCTGCTGCTGACCGGAATGATCAATGCACCGCTCGTGATGCCGGAAATCATCACCGGCATCACCCAGCTTCTGCTGTTCGTTTCGATGGCCCAGCTCATCGGCTGGCCGCATCGCGGTCTTACGACGATTATTCTCTCGCACATCGTCTTCTGCGGTGCGTACGCCGCCGTCACGATCCAGTCACGGCTGATCGCCGTTGATCGCTCGCTGGAGGAGGCCGCACGGGATCTCGGCGCGACGCCCTTTCGTGCCTTCTGGGACGTGACGCTGCCGATCATCATGCCGGCGCTTGCCTCGAGCTGGCTCCTGAGCTTCACGCTGTCGCTCGACGACGTCGTGATATCAAGCTTCGTGTCGGGACCGAGCGCGAGCACGCTGCCGATGGTCATCTACTCGAAGGTGAAGCTCGGCGTGAGCCCTGAGATCAACGCGCTGGCGACGCTGATCATCGCTGCGGTCGGCACCTGCGTGGTGGTAGCGGGCTACACCATGCGCCGCGCGGAGCGGGAACGCGAACGCGACCTGCAGATGGCGGCGCGGGCCTCGACCTGAGGGCTCACGGCGGACCCGCCGCGACCGACACTAGCCCGGATTGACGTAGCGGGCTTCGTGCGCGTCGCGGCTGAAGATCCGCTCGACGTAAGGCACGAAGACATCCAGCGGCAGCGTGTCGTAGGTCGGGTCGAAGGACCGCTGGTCCCAGTTCTCGCAGAACTCGGCGCACGACGCGTACCACGGGTGGTCGACATACCGGTCGCGAATGTTGCGGTCGCCGCCCATGTGATGCAGGTAGTAGTACGACTGGAACAGGCCGTGCTGCTCGACGATCCAGGTGACTTCGGCACGGACGTACGGGCGAATGATCGCGGTCGCAATGGCGGCGTGGTTGTAGGGTGCGAGCTCGTCGCCGACGTCATGGATCAGGGCCGCCACGATCAGCTCGTCGTCGGCGCCGTCCCTGAGCGCGCGCGTGGCCGTCTGCAGCGAGTGGGTGAGCCTCGACACCGGATAGCCTTCGATGGACTCGTCCAGGCGGCGTACGGCCGCGAGTACCCGCTCCGGCAGGCCGCGTGCGTGCTCGCGCTCGGAGCGGTCGAGCAGTTCGTAGTCCTCCCGCGTACCGTCCTTCATCTGCCGGAAGCTGACCGTCCGCTGCATCACCTGTCTCCCGCCGGACATTAGAGATCGACCGCGACGAAGGTGGCGACGGAGGCGCCGTGTTCGTCGGTGAGTTCGAGGGTATCGCCCTTGATCCGGAATTTCCTCACCTGGGCGAGCGCCGCGTGGTAGGTGGCCTCGGTCTCCATGCCGGGGACGCAGGCCATCATGGTGGAGGCCATCGAGGCGAGGGTAAGGGTCTCGCCCTTGAGGTCGTAGCTGCCGGTGAACGTGTTGCAGCCCCCCGATCCCGTCGCGCGGTGATCCGCCGCGTGGAGGGTAAGGCTCGGCTCGCGTCCCGGCCCCCCGAAGACCACCGCCGCCCGCCCGAGCCGCGTCAGTCGCCAGTACGTGTCCTCAACCGCGCGGTCCGGCACCGGGCTGTTGCCGGTCACCCGCGTCAGCTTGAGGCGGCCGACGTCGCCGCTCGCGGCGTTCTCGAGCACCGCGTGGTGCTCCGTCGTGGTGTAGAGGAGCGCGCCGGCGACGCGAATCGAGGCACGTATCGCGTAGCGGTGGCCCGGCTGCAGCGCGGCATCGTCGTAGTTGACGCGAAACGCGATCGGCACCTGCCCTGCCGGCTCCATCGTGGTCCTGCCAAGGGTCCGCGCCGGCGCGTCCGCAAGCGACACGTCGGCAACCACCACCTCGAGGACGGCATCCGGTGGCAGCGCCATCCGCTCAAGGTAGTAGGCCGCACCGGTCAGGGTGCCGGCGGCGGCGGTCCCGGGCAGCAGCACGCAGAGGGCGAGGGCGGCGTGGCGGATCAGCATTCGGCACTCCTCGGATCGGAACCGTGTCGGCACCCGCGATGATACCCGCTGGCGCCCGGGCAGAAACTAGTGGTTGGTCTTGATCCGGGTCCACGCCCGGGTCCGGAGCCGCTCGTAATCGACGCTGACTTCGGTGGCCGTGTAGACCCGTTTCATGATCGCCGGTGGCGGGTACATGGCAGGGTCGTTCAGGACCTCCGGATCGACGAACGGCGTGGCCGCGAGGTTCGGGTTCGGGTAGCGGATGTCATTGGTGATCTGCGCAATCACCCGTGGACGGAGGATGAAATTCAGGAACTCGTGTGCCGCCCGGGGATGGGGGGCCCCGGCCGGGATCAGGAACGAGGTCAGGACGAAGTTGGAACCTTCCTTCGGCACCGTGAAATGCAGGTTGATGTCCCGCCCGGCGGCCTTCGCGCGGGCCTTGGCCGTCGAGTAGTCACTCGACCACGCCATCACGAGGCACATTTCCTGGTTACCAAGCCCCGTCATGTACTCGCTGGAGTCGAAGGTACGAATGTACGGCCGCACGCGAACGACCAGTTCCTCGGCGTCCTTGAGGTCCTTGGCACTGGTCGAATTCGGATCCCTGCCGAGGTAGGCCAGCGCCAGTTGAATGACGTCCTCGGCCGAGTCGAGGAAGGAGACACCGCAGTCGGCGAATTTCGACACGATGGCGGGATCGAACAGCATTCGCAGGCTGTCCCTCGGCGCATTCGGCATCCGTTCGCGGATCTTGTCCTCGTCGTAGATGAACCCGTTCAGCGACGTGAGGTACGGCACGGCGTACTGGTTGCCCGGATCCGATGACTCCACGGACCGCAGCAGCGCGGGATCGAGGTAATGCCAGTTCGTCAGCAGCGTCCGGTTGAGCTTTTCGTAGGCACCGGCCTTGATCTGACGGCTGTAGAAGTTCTGCGCGGTTGCCGCGATGTCGTAGCCCGAGTCACCGGCCATGAGCTTGGCTTCCAGCGTCACGTCGGCATCGAACGTGTCGTAGACGACGCGGATTCCCGTTTCCTTCTCGAAGTCGGCGATGGTGGACTTGCCGATGAAGTCCACCCAGTTGTAGATGAACAGCACCTTCTCTTCCTGCCCGGCGGGATGGCTGGCCGTGCCGCCCGGGGAGCAGGCAGCGAGTCCGGCCAGCGCCAGCGCGCCAAGCAGCCACCCCGCGACGCGGCGGCTGGCCGCCCGGGTACCGCACCGCCTTATGTACGCTCTCGACACTCAACCCCCAGTCCGCGACGACGCCCGATGTCCCGGCCGCCCGGCCCGGTGCGGCGCCCGTATTATTCGCGCTATAATATTACCCGCCAAGCCGCCTGGTTGGTGCAACGCAACACATCCGTGGCTCCGTGGCCGCGGCAGCGACCGCAGAGCCTGCGCTCTCGCTTCGCTCGGTTCAAGCGCACACGCCGCGGCATCCGCCAGCCACCGCCGATTCTGAAACGAGGAACCGTCATGAACTCCGACGTCATCATTACCTGTGCAGTCACGGGCGACGACACCAAGGTCACCAAGAGCCCGCACTGCGCCGTGACGCCGCGCGAGATTGCGGACACTGCGATTGCCGCCGCGAAGGCCGGCGCCGCGATCGTCCACATCCACGTCCGCGACCCGGACACGGGTTCCTTCAGCATGGAGACCAAGCACTACCGCGAGGTCGTGAAGCTGATCAAGGAAAGCAACACCGACGTCATCATCAACCTGACGTGCGGCATGGGCGGCTACATTGTCATCGGCGAGCACGGGCTCAAGGACACGCCGGCGCCGGGCTCGGACTTCTGCACTCAGGAAGAGCGCATGAAGCACGTCATTGACCTGTGCCACGAGGGTCTGTACCGGCCTGACATCGCGACGCTCGACTGCGGCTCGCTGAACTTCGGCGACGGCAACCGCGCCTACATCTCGACGCCGAACTACCTGCGCCAGGGCGCGCAGATCGCCCGCGACCTCGGCGTGAAGCCCGAGCTCGAAGTATTCGATACGGGCAACCTCTGGTTTGTGCGCCAGATGGTCAAGGAGGGTCTGCTGAATGACCCGACGATGATCCAGCTGTGCATGGGCATTCCCTACGGCGTGCCGGCCGATACCGGTCATCTGCTCGCCATGATCAACGCGCTGCCGCCGAACGCCATCTGGAGCTCGTTCGCCATCAGCCGCCTGCAGATGCCGTGGGTCGCCCAGTCGGTGCTGAATGGCGGCCACGTGCGCGTCGGCCTCGAGGACAACCTCTATCTCAGCAAGGGCGTCTACGCGAGCAATGCGCAGCTCGTCGAGAAGGCGCGGACGATCATCGAGGCGATGGGTGCACGCGTCATGTCGGCGGCCGACGCGCGCGAACGCCTGAAGCTCGGCTGAGCGGCATGGCAGGCAAGGAAATCGGCCGGACGGGCATCCGTCCGGAGTGGATCGACTACAACGGCCATCTGCGCGATGCCTACTACGCGGTGATCCTGTCGGACGTGACGGACGGGTTCATGGACGCGATCGGCATCGACGCGGCGTACCGGGCGGTGACCCACAACACGCTCTACACGCTGGAGATGCACCTGCATTACCTGCTCGAGGTGAAGGAGACGGACGAGGTCCGCACCGACATGCGCGTGATCGCGCACGACAAGAAGCGGATCCACGCGAGTTTCGAGATGTTCGTCGCGCGGCACGCGACGCCCGTGTGTACGGCAGAGGCCATGCTCCTGCACGTCCATCAGGGCGAGACGGTGGGTTCCGCCCCTTTCCCGCCCGAGGTCATGGCGAAGCTCGCCGAGTGGCAGCAGATCTCGGACGCGCTGCCGGCGACCGAGCCCGGCTCGCGGGCGATGGGCCTGCGCAGCCGCTGATCCGACCCACGGCCGCGCGGGCACTGGGCCCGCGCGGCCCCATCACGAGGCCTGCATGAGCGCACGACCGATCGATCGACTGCTGGTACCGAAGAGCGTTGCGCTCGTCGGTGGAACCTGGACGGATGCCGTCGCCAAGTCCTGCCAGACCATCGGCTTCGCCGGCCCCGTCTGGCGGATACACCCGACCCGGACCTCGACCGCCGATACCCATTACTACCGCTCGGTGGACGAGCTTCCGGGCGTGCCGGATGCGACCTTTCTCGCGGCGCCGAACCGCGACGTCCCGGAGGTTGCGGCCGCGCTCAGCCGGCGTGGCGCCGGCGGCTTCGTGTGCTTCGCGGCCGGCTTCTCCGAGATCGCCACCCCCGAGGGGGTTCGCCTGACCGGCGAGCTTGAGAAGGCCGCGGGGGAGCTGCCGTTCTTCGGCCCGAACTGCTACGGCTTCATCAACTTCTTCGACCGCGTGGCCCTCTGGCCGGACCAGGTGGTCGGCGAACCTGGCCTCAAGCGCGGCGTGGCGCTCATCTGCCAGAGCGGCACCATCTCGCTCAACCTGATGTTCAGCCAGCGCTCGCTACCGATCGGCTACCTGATCACGGTCGGCAATCAGCAGCGCCTCGCGCTGGAGGACCTGATCGAACTCATGTGCGATGACCCGCGCGTCACGGCATTCGGCCTGTACGTCGAGGGCATCCAGGATCCGGTGCGCTTTGCCCGCGCCGTCGACAAGGCACGTGCCGCCGGAAAGCCGATTGCGCTCGTGAAGACCGGTCGCACCGCCGCCGCGGCGCGCACCACCCAGAGCCACACGGGCGCGCTGGCCGGGGTCGATGTGGTGTTCGATGCCTACTGCCGCGAGGCGGGGATCGCCCGACTCGATTCGCTGGGCGCGCTGTGCGAGACCCTGAAGGTGCTGCACGCCGGCGGCCCGCTGCCGGGGCGGCGCGTACTCATTCTCGGCGCCTCGGGCGGCGACATGGCGATGACCGCGGACACGGCACGGGACCTTGGCCTCGAGTTCCCGGCCATCGAGCCGGACAGCGTCGGCCGGCTGCGCGACATCCTCTCGGAGCGCGTGACGATCGCCAATCCCTTCGATTTCCATACCTACATCTGGTTTGACCTGCCGAAGCTCAAGGCGCTGTTCAGCGAGACCACCCGGGCCGGGTTCGACGCGGTGGGCTTCATGGTCGATTGCCCGCCGCCCGAGATGACCGACCCGAAGAGCTATTACGAGGCCATCGACCAGTTCATCGAGGGCGCGCAGGGTGCGCCGTCGCGCGGCGCCGTCATCAGTTCGCTGCCGGAGTCGATGGCGGAGGTCACCCGACGGGCCTGCCTCAGCCAGGGCGTCGTTCCGCTGCAGGGCCAGCGCGACGCGCTCGTCGCCCTCGACGCGGCCGGCGCGATCGGTGAGGTCTGGCGCTCGCAGCGGCACGTGACGCTCATCCGTCCCGCGACCGCGCGCACCGGTGCAGTCCGCGCGCTCACCGAAGCGCAGGGCAAGGAGGCGCTTGCCCGCTACGGCCTTCGCGTCCCGGCTGCCCGGGTCGTCACCCCGGCGGACGTGAGCGCCACCGCCGCCGCCGTCGGCTTCCCCGTGGTGCTGAAAGCCGTGGGCGAGCACCTGCAGCACAAATCGGAAGTCGGTGGCGTCATCGTCAACGTGCGCTCGCCGGACGAGGCCGCGGCCGGGGCAGCGAAACTGGCCACGCTGTCGGATCGCGTGCTGGTCGAGGAAATGATCAACGACGGCGTTGCCGAGATTCTCGTCGGCGTGACGGTCGATGCGCAGTTCGGCCAGGTGCTGGTGCTCGGTGCCGGCGGCATCATGACCGAACTCTGGCATGACACGGTCACGCTGCTGCCGCCGTTCACGCCGGCGGCCATCGAGGCCGGCCTGCGCCGGCTGACCGTCTGGAAGCTCCTCGAGGGCTTTCGCGGCAAGCCCGCGGGCGATGTC
>CAITAM010000030.1 GCA_903890265.1 uncultured Pseudomonadota bacterium
CACTCCCGCAGCGCGCAGAAATTGCGCGTCAAGGGCGGCGACGGTAGCAGCCGCCGGGGGCCCGCGCGAGCGCCGGCCGCGCGGCGCACAATTCGTTGCAAAACAGGCGCCGCCCGCGGCCCCGCGACGTCACGATCGCGCGCGGCGCGCACGCGGCCGGCGAACGGGCGAGTTAACAGAAGGGCGCAAATACGCCCAGTTCCGCCAGTGGGACGTATACTTCGCGCCCTGGGTTTAAGACCACGCGACGGCAGCGCCGGGCCCGAGGCCCCGTGCACCGATTCCGCGACCTACCGAGGCACACGATGGCAACTGCGGCGTCCACGACTTCGTCGAACTCTTCCCTGTCCCACCCGGCCGCCGTCGAGCGCTGGGTCAGCGAGGTGGCCGCCCTGACCCGGCCCGCGGCGATCCACTGGTGCGACGGCTCGGCCGCGGAACTCGCCCACCTGCGCGACCTGCTGATCCAGGGCGGCGACCTGAAGCCACTGAACCCCGCGTCGTTCCCGGGCTGCGATCTCTACCGCTCGAGCCCGAACGACGTGGCGCGCGTCGAGCACGTCACCTTCGTCTGTACCACTAACCCCGAGGACGCCGGCCCGAACAACCACTGGATGGCGCCCGCCGAGGCGCACGCCAAGATGGACGCGCTGTTCGCCGGTGCGATGCAGGGCCGCACGCTGTACGTGGTGCCCTACTGCATGGGCCCGCTCGACTCGCCGTACGCGCGCTTAGGGGTCGAGATCACCGACAGCGCGTACGTCGTCCTCAACATGGCGACCATGACGCGCATGGGCGCCCCGGCGCTCGCCCGCATCGGCCGTGGCGAGAGCTTCGTCAAGGGCCTGCACTCGACCGGCGACCTGTCGCCGGAGCGGCGCTTCATCATGCACTTCCCGGAAGAGCTCTCGATCAAGAGCTTTGGCTCGGGCTACGGCGGCAATGCGCTGCTCGGCAAGAAGTGCCATGCGCTGCGTATCGCGAGCTGGCAGGCCAAGGGCGAGGGCTGGCTCGCCGAGCACATGCTGATCGTGGGCCTGACGAACCCGAAGGGTGAGACGCACTACGTCGCGGCCGCCTTCCCCTCGGCCTGCGGCAAGACCAATCTCGCGATGCTGATCCCGCCGAAGGCGCTGAACGGCTGGAAGGTCACCACGATCGGCGACGACATCGCCTGGCTGCACCCGGGACCGGACGGCCGGCTCTGGGCGATCAATCCCGAAGCCGGGTATTTCGGCGTGGTGCCCGGCACCAACCCGAAGAGCAACCGCAACGCCTGGGACATGATCCGCCGCAACACGCTCTTCACCAACGTCGCGGTCACCGCCAGCAACGAACCGTGGTGGGAAGGCATGAGCGAGGGCAGCCCCGCGCTCGACTGGCAGGGCCGGCCGTACGACCCGGCGAACGGCGCCGCGGCGCACCCGAACGCGCGCTTCACGGTTGCCGCGACGCAGAACGCCGATTACGACCCGAAGGCCGACGACCCGCGCGGCGTGCCGCTGTCAGCGATCCTCTTCGGCGGCCGGCGCGCGAGCCTCGCGCCGCTCGTGTACGAAGCGGAGTCCTGGGCGCACGGCGTGCTGATCGGCGCCTCGGTCGCCTCCGAGACCACGGCTGCGGCCACCGGCAAGGTCGGCGTCGTGCGCCGCGACCCGATGGCGATGAAGCCGTTCGCCGGCTACCACTTCGGCGACTACTGGCAGCACTGGCTGGACGTCGGCGCGAAGCTCACGAACCCGCCGCGTCTCTTCCACGTCAACTGGTTCCGCCAGTCCGCCGACGGGCGCTACCTCTGGCCGGGCTTCGGCGACAACCTGCGCGTGCTCGAGTGGATGCTGCGCCGGGTCACGGGCGCGGCGCCGGCGCACGCGACGCCGATCGGCTACATGCCGGCGGCGGCCGATCTCAACCTCGACGGCGTCGAGGTCAGCGACGCCGCCCTCGGCGAACTCCTCGCGGTGGACCGCGCGGCGTGGCGCCAGGAGTGCCGCGACATCGAGGCCTTCCTCGGCGAGTACGGCACGCGCGTCCCGACGAGGCTGCACGAGGAACTGGCGCGGGTCAGCGCCCGCCTCTGAGCGCGGCCCCGCCACGCGGGGCGGCGGCACCGGACGAAAAAACCCCGGGAGGGTCCGTCCCTCGCGCGGGGTTCAGTCCTCGCAGAGGTAGCGCACCGTGGCCGAGGAGTTGCGCTCCGGCGGGCGGCCAAAGCCAATGAGACCGCGGCCCACCAGCGTGTAGGAGTCCCGCCGCACGAACTGCTCG
>CAITAM010000031.1 GCA_903890265.1 uncultured Pseudomonadota bacterium
GACGTCCCGCTCTTCATTGCCGGACGCTCGGCATGGGGCGAGGGCATCGGTGAGCAGCTCACCCCGGTCGATTGGCCGGCGGCGAGCTTTGCGATTGTCTTCCCGGGCCAGGGGTCGGGGACCCGGGACGTCTTTCAGGCACCTGAATTGACAAGGAATTCTCCGAAAGTCACAATTGGGAGTTTCCTGGCGTCATTAGCCTCTGGCGAGACGCCCCGAAATGATCTCGAGCCCGTCGTCAGGGCGCGGCATGCGGGCGTGCGCGAGGCCTTAGAATGGCTGGGTAGGCGCGGCGCGGCGCGGCTGACGGGCAGCGGCGCGTGTGTCTTTGCGACCTACGCAGACCGTGCGGCGGCCATGAGCGCGCTCCGGGGACTGCCGGAAGGCTGGACAGGTTTTGTGGCGAACGGCATCAACCGCTCGCCGCTTCTGGAACGCAGCATCGCGGACGGTTGACGGTTGGGGCGTCGCCAAGTGGTAAGGCAGCGGATTTTGATTCCGCCATGCGAAGGTTCGAATCCTTCCGCCCCAGCCAATTTGAGGTGCTGACTGCGGACGTTCCGCGGCGGCGGTGTAGGCGGTTGCCAGTGGAGGCCGAGCGGTGGATCAGTCGACGATGGCCGTGTTTACCGGCAACGCCAATCCGGCGCTCGCGCAGGAGATTGCCCGGCACCTGACGCTGCCGCTCGGCCGCGCCTACGTGGGTCGCTTCAGCGACGGCGAGGTGACGGTCGAGCTGATGGAAAACGTCCGTGGCCGTGACGTGTACATCGTTCAGCCGACCTGCGCACCGGCCAATGACACGCTGATGGAACTGCTCGTGATGGCCGACGCCTGCCGTCGAGCGAGTGCCGGGCGCATCACGGCGGTCATCCCCTACTACGGCTACGCCCGTCAGGATCGCCGGCCGCGCGCGACGCGGGTGGCCATTACCGCCAAGCTCGTCGCGAACATGATTGCGCACTCGGGTGTCGATCGCGTACTGACGGTCGACCTGCACGCAGACCAGATCCAGGGCTTCTTTGATATCCCGGTCGACAACGTCTACGCCTCGCCCGTGCTGCTCGGTGATGCGTGGAAGCACTACCACGAGCAGATCATCGTGGTGTCGCCGGACGTAGGCGGCGTCGTGCGTGCCCGCGCGCTGGCCCAGCGCCTCGATGACGCGGAGCTGGCGATCATCGACAAGCGCCGGCCGCGCCCGAACGAGTCGAAGGTGATGAACATCATCGGCGACGTCGAGGGCAAGATCTGCATCCTGGTCGACGACATGGTCGACACCGCCGGCACGCTCTGTCAGGCCGCGGCGGCGCTGAAGGCCGAGGGTGCCGTCCGCGTCGTGTCCTACATCACCCACCCGGTGCTGTCGGGCCAGGCCATCGAGCGTATTTCGACGTCGGTGCTTGATGAGCTCATTGTCACCGACACGATTCCTCTGTCCGAGGCCGCACGTGCCTGCACGAAGATCCGCCAGCTGTCCGTGGCGGGCCTGCTGGCCGAGACGATGCGGCGCATTCGCGACGAGGAATCGGTGAGCTCGCTGTACATCGACTGAGTGAGTTTTTCCGTTTCGCAGCAGCGGAACGGGGAGGCGACGCCGGATTGTCCGGCGGCGCAGAGGTAGGGGTCTCGTGCCAGGTCGCGGGCACGGGAATTCCCGTTTGACTGAGTGTTTTTAGGAGTCATCATGCAGACCAAGTTTGAACTGATCGCGGAAGCCCGCGATGAGCAGGGGAAGGGTGCGAGCCGCCGCCTGCGTCATCACGGCCGCATTCCGGCGATTCTCTACGGCGGACGCTCGGAGCCGCTCGCGCTGACGCTCGACCACAACAAGGTGCAGCTCGCCCTTGAGCACGAGCGTTTCTACTCGTCGATCATCACGATCAAGATCGGCGAGCAGCCCCAGACGGCACTGCTGCGCGACGTGCAGCGTCACCCCTGGAAGAACCAGATCGTGCATCTCGATCTGCAGCGCGTGCTCGACGACGAGCCTGTGCGCCTGTCGATCCCGCTGCACTTCAAGGGCGCCGAAGTGTCCCCTGGCGTCAAGACCGAAGGCGGCATGGTGTCGCATCTCAGGAACGAGATCGAAGTCACCTGCCTGCCGAAGGACCTGCCGGAGTACATCGAGGTCGACCTCTCGGCCATGCACATCAACACCTACCTGCACCTGTCGCAGCTGACGCTGCCGCCGGGCGTGTCGGCTGTTGATCTCGTGCAGGGTCGGGACCCGTCGATCGTGTCGATTCACGGTCAGCGTGCGGCCGAGGAGCCGGAAGCGGCGGCGGCCCCGGCGGATGCCAAGGCGGCGCCTGCAGGCAAGGCGGCTCCGGCCAAGGCGGCAGCGAAGCCCGATGCGAAGGCTGCGCCGGCCAAGAAGTAAGGCCTTAAGCGGTACGACGAGGGACCGGGGGTGCGCGACGCGTGCCTCCGGTCCGTTCGTTTGCGAGCTGGGGAACTCTCGTGGCGGGACTGGATCTGAAACTCATTGTCGGCCTTGGTAACCCGGGGCCGGAATACGCCCGGACCCGGCACAACGCGGGATTCTGGTTCGTTGACGAGCTGGCGCGCCGCCACGGGGTGTCGATGAAGTCCCAGTCCCGTTACTCCGGTGACGTGGGCCGGTTCAGTTTCGAGGGCCGGGAGATCTGGTTGCTCCGACCGATGACGTTCATGAACCGCAGCGGCATGTCGCACCGGGCGCTCGCGGAGTACCTCAAGATCGGCGTGGAACAGACCCTCGTTGCCCACGACGAGCTCGATCTCGGCGTTGGCGTGGTGCGCCTGAAGTGCGGCGGCGGCTCGGGCGGCCACAATGGCCTGAAGGACCTGATCGCCCACAGCGGTGACCGGTTCTGGCGGCTCAGGCTCGGGATCGGCCATCCCGGTTCGCGACACGAGGTCGTGGACTACGTGCTGCGCCGCGCGCCTGCGGCCGAGGAAGCACTGATCGAGGCGGCGGTGGCCGTCGGCGCTGATGCCCTGCCGGAGCTCGTGCGCGACGGGGCCGACGTGGTGATGAATCGCCTGCATCGGCGGGAGCCGGCAGCCTGACAACCATTAGATTGCTGCCTTGCCCCGGTGCCGGGCGGGCGACAGAGCGGGAGATAACGTGGGAATTAAGTGCGGCATCGTAGGTCTACCGAACGTCGGCAAGTCGACGCTGTTCAATGCGCTGACGAAAGCGGGTATTGCCGCGGAGAACTATCCGTTCTGCACGATCGAGCCCAACGTCGGCATCGTTCCGGTTCCGGACCCGCGGCTCGAGGCGCTGGCGTCGGTTGCCAAGCCCGAGCGCACGTTGCCGACGACCGTGGAATTCGTCGATATCGCCGGCATTGTCGCCGGTGCCTCGAAGGGCGAGGGCCTTGGCAACAAGTTCCTGGCGCACATCCGCGAGGTCGATGCGATCACCCACGTGGTGCGCTGCTTCGACAGCGAAGACATCGTGCACGTGGCCGGCAGGGTGGATCCGCTGTCCGACATTGCCGTCATCAACACCGAGCTTGCGCTCGCTGACCTTGATACGGCGGATAAGGCGCTGCAGCGTGCCGAGAAGGGTGCAAAGGCGCAGGACAAGGACGCCATCAAGCTGCGCGACCTGATCAGGCGCGTACGCGAGGCCCTGAACGAGGGCACGCCGGCCCGCGCCCTGACGCTCGACGCCAACGAGCGTCTGCTGCTGCGCGAACTGCACCTGCTGACGGCCAAACCCGTGCTGTACGTCGCGAACGTCGCCGAGGACGGCTTCACCAACAACCCGCGGCTCAATGCGGTGACGGCGCTCGCCAAGTCCGAAGGCGCCGAGGTGGTGTCCGTCTGTGCCTCCATCGAGGCCGAGATCGCCGAGCTTGAGGATGCCGACCGCGCCGACTTCCTCGCCGGGCTCGGACTGGAAGAGCCCGGGCTCAACCGGGTGATCCGCGCGGGCTACAAGCTCCTCGGACTGCAGACCTATTTCACTGCCGGGCCGAAGGAAGTGCGGGCCTGGACGATCCATGCGGGCTACACGGCGCCCCAGGCGGCCGGCGTGATTCACACCGATTTCGAGCGCGGCTTCATCCGCGCGGAAGTGATCGGCTATGACGACTTTATCGCCTGCAAGGGCGAATCGGGTGCCCGCGAGGCCGGCAAGATGCGCCTCGAGGGCAAGGAATACGTGGTCCGCGAGGGCGACGTGATGCACTTTCGCTTTAACGTCTGATGCACCGGCCGCGCCTCGCGCGGCCTGCACGTGCTGTCGCTTTGGAGGCTACTTGATACGCCAATTCGTCCTTCGTCTGCTGCTCGTCACCGGCCTTCTTGCCGCCCTGACCGGCATCGCGGGCTGCAGCAGCCACTCAAGCACCCCGAATACCACCGTCGGCGTCGGCGTCATCCTGTCGACGTCCGGCTCCACGAGCCTGTTGCCCGGCGGGTCGGTGACGATCACCGCCAACGTGCTGAACGATCCGAATGGCAAGGGCGTGACCTGGACGCTGAGCGGGCTCGGCACGCTGTCGGCGAACACCTCAACGACCGTGGTGTACACGGCGCCGGCCGCCCTCAGCGGCGTGACCTCGGCGACGATCACCGCGACGTCGGTGGCCGACACCACGAAATACTCGAACGTGACCGCGGCAACGAGCGGCGCTCCGGTGCTGCAGGCGAGCACGATCCTGCCGGCCAACCAGAACGTCGGCTACGGAACCTCGGTCAGCGTCTACGGTGGCGTGGCGGGCTACATCTGGAAGGTCGTCGGCGGGCAGCTGCCGCCGGGGCTGACCCTGAACGGCAGCACCGGGGCCACGATCGGCATCAGTGGCACGCCGAAGGCGATCGGGACCTGGCCGTTTACGCTGCAGGTCACCGACGCCTACAGCCGTGTCGCGCAGGGCAATTACTCGATCGTCGTCAACCCGCAGCCGTCGTGCCTGCTCGCCGGCACGTTCGCCTACAAGCTCAACGGCTTCAGCCGGACCGGTGCCGCGGCCACGCGCAGCGGCTGGTTTACGGTCAACGCGAACGGCCAGGTCACGGGCACTCAGACCCTGAAATCGGACATCGGCGTCAAGGTCGACGAGCCGATCGTCTCCGGCACCTGCCAGAACCAGGTGCTGAACCGCGGGCAGCTCAACTTCACGGCGGCGTCCGGGACCCTGACGTTCAACTTCGCGCTCCTGCCGAGCCTCGATGAAGGCTTCATGCAGGAGCTCGATGCCTCCGGCATCGCGGGCACCGCGACCATCGCCCGCATCGACCAGAACGCGACGTCGCTGGACAAGATCGCCGGCGACTACGCGTTCGGCCTCATCGGCAGCGATTCGAAGTCGGTGCGACTGGGCCTGGTCGGGCAGGTGGCACTGTCGGCGGCGGGGGCCATCACGGCCGGCCGGGCGGACTCGAACGGGTCCCTCGGGCTCGCGTCCACCGGCGCCGCGCTTACCGGCTCGCTGAGCGCCCAGACACCGCCGTCCTCCGTGCCGCCGGGTGTCTGGCACGGCACGCTCGCGATGACGGTCGGCGGCACGCCGCTCAACTTCGGCTACTACGCGGTCTCGACCGTTGGCAGCGGCAGGCGCCTCTATCTCATCGAGACGGACACCACCGCTTCGCCGATCCTGGTCGGTGACATGACGCCGCAGGTCAGCGGGCTCGGCGCCGCCTCGTTCGCGCCACCGGCGGCGGGCAACACCGCCGAGGTACCGGCGATCATGGAGTACGTCGCGGCGACCGGTGCGCATTACCCGACCACCGAGGTGCAGCTCGGGCAGTTCACCAACGGCAACGCCACGGCGGGGACGGTCGATCTCGTGCTCGACGACGCGACGGGCTCGGCGGTGACCTACGGCACGCCGTATCTCGGCAATCCGTACTCGGTGGCGGCGGACGGGCGGCTCACGCTCAAGGTGGGCTCGCGGACGTTCATTGGCTACCTGTCGGGGACCTCCGCGGGGTACCTGATCGAGACCACGGCAGGCGCGAGCGGCGGTGGTTACGCCTACCTCGAATCGCAGAGCAACCTGCCGTTCACGCTCTTCGTCGGCGCGACCAATTACGTCGGCTCGACGATCCTGCCGGGGGCGATTTCGCCGCTGTCGCTGCTGCCGTCCGTGGCGTTCCAGTCGGGTGTGCTCGGCGGCAACATGAGCGGCCAGTACGCGCTCGACGCGAGCACCGGCCGGGGCGTGGCGACCGTGTCGCGCAGCCTGTTTGGTGGCACCGGCCTCGTGTTCTACCTCGTCAACGACCACAAGATCGTGCTGATGGGCAATGGCGCCAATGCCATCAATCCGCAGCTCGGTTGGCTGGTGTTCTAGCGAGCGCCTTATCGGTCCGTTGGCAGCGGATAGGCCGGCACGCTCGCGTGACCGGCCGGCCCGAGCGCCGCGACACCAAAGAGCAGATCGTCCTTCGATCGACCGGCGAGCGTGTAGGACGTGACCGGTCCGACGTCGACCGCCTGCTCCCAGTCCGGTGCGGTCGTGCGCCGGATCAGGATCCGGTAGCCGACGGCGCCTGGCGACGCGTGCCAGCCCAGCGTTGTGTCGTTCTCCAGCCGTGAGACCGCGATGGTCACGGCCGCCGGCCGGGCCGGGGCCAGCGCCAGCGAGCCGAGCGTCGCGACATTGACCCGGGCGACGTCCGCGACGAAGTCGGCGTCCACGAATTCCGGCCGGTCCCCGTAGCGCACGCCTCCCTCGTCGCGGACGTCCTGATGCTGATGGGTGAACTCCTCGCGCGGTTCGGTGAAGCGCAGCGCCGGGTAGCCCCGATCGAGAAACGGCATCTGGTCGCCGCCGCGCAGGTAACGGTCGCGGCGGTAGACGATCTCGACGGGCAGCGTGGGGACGAGCCTTGCTGCGGTGTCGCGCGTGTACCGGGCAAGCGTGCGCGGCGGCAGGTCGTTGTCACCGCCCGTGGCGAGCGCCGCGCGTTCCGCCTTTGACAGCCCCGGACGCGCGGGCAGTCCTTCGGCGAAGAGCCGGATGCGTCGACCCCGGTCGGACGTGTCGTACGCGCCGGTGCCGACAATGTCGTTGGTAAACATGCCGCCGATGACGACGTGTTCGGCCTTTGCCCGTTGCGCGGCGTGCTCTGCGCCGTACAAACCCTGCTCCTCGCCGGCGACGGCGAGGAACACCAGGGTTGCCCTGAAATGCAGTGGCGCGAGCGCGCACGCGGCGGCAAGCGACACCGCCGTGCCGGAGGCGTCGTCGTCGGCGCCGGGCGCATCGCCCCGGGCGTCCGTTTCGTTGGAGTTGCGCGAGTCGTAGTGACCCGACACGACGTACACTTCGCGCGCGCCGGCCGGAGCGTCCCCCGGTAGCGTGGCCACGATATTGCTCAGGGTTGCCTTCCCGTTCAGCCTGTCGTGCACGGCGAAGGCATCCCGCTCCACGGTCATGCGTCCGCCCGAGCGCGCCGCGCAGCGGCGAAAGGCCGACTCCAGGTACGTCGCGGCGGCGCCGATGCCGCGCACGGGGTCGGTTTTCGATGACCACGTGTGCCGCGTGCCGAAGCCCGCCAGCGTATCGATTGTCGTGCGGATGTCCTCGGCACGGACCGAGGCCACGGCCGCGGGCAGCGGGTCTGTCGGCGGGAGGGCATCGGCGCCGGCGGCCGGCGCCGTGGCGGTCGCGGCAAAAAGGACGGCGAGGCGGGCTCGGGTGAGGGGCATGACGGGCGTCCGGTCGATGACGGACGTCGAGCCTAGCGCTTCCCGTCGTTTACGGCGTCATTTGACTCCCGGGCCGGATGCCACGAAAATAGGAGGTTACGCAGACTTTGGCACGCGCTCCGCGTGCGAAACTTCCTGAAATGGCTAGGTAGCTCAGACGGTTAGAGCACGGGATTCATAACCCCGGGGTCGGGGGTTCGATTCCCCCCCTAGCCACCATCACGCCGTCGATCCCACGGGCCCCACAACACGGCGGTCGCGTTTTCGGGGTCCAACGCCGTCCCTTCGGCCGACTTTCAGTCCTCCGTCACGGTGCGCCGCGCGGTCGCACCATGTTCAGCGTGCTGGCCCATAGGGTGAGCCCCGTCAGCAGCAGGCCGATGGGATTCAGGGGGCCTTGCGGCGTCGCGAGGGGATACACCGCGGCCACGAGCATCAGGACCGCGCCCGTCAGGTAGTGCCAGCGGTACCGGTACACCGCGGCCAGTGGCAGGAAGTGGGCGCCGACGATGAAGATGATGGCGACCCGCACCCAGGCGCCATGGCCGGTATTGGCCAGCACGAGCGCTACCACGGTGATGGCAATCCACTGGCCGTTGTTGACGAGATTAAAGGCCCGCTGCATCCGCTTGGATTCCGGCGTCCCCGCTTCCGCGGCCAGCGCCGCGCGGGTCGCGCGGTACTGACGTATCGCGAGCGTCAGCAGCAGCCCGCCGACGAGCACGATGAGCAGGAGGAGTGGCACCGCGACGCCGACGCGCTCAAGGCACCACCAGACCATCCAAACGGTACCGAATCCGGACAGGAACATCGCCCCGATCGCACGGCCGCCCCGCGCAGCACTGCCAGCAACGCCGTCGTCCATGGTTCCTCCCGAGTCCGTGCACGCCTCTCCGCCAACCTAGCGCGATCCCGACGCGGCCGCGAGTGGCCTTGGTTGCGAAGTTCGTGCCGGCGCCGTGACTCGGTGTCCAGTGCGGACTCGGACCCAATGCCCCTGCCACGGCGCGGGCACCGGCCAACGCCGCCGAGGGCAGCGCCGCCCGCGGTTCTTACGTACCATACCCGGACGGACGCTCCGCCGGAGCGACCTCCAGAACCTGCCGGGAGGTCGTCACTGGTGCACGGGTCCGCGTTTTTGCCTCTCCACACGCCGGGGGTCGATGGCCATGAAGCGACGACAGTTTCTGGTGGGCGCGAGCGCAGGCGCCATCGCGGCTTCCCTTACCGAGGCCTTGCCCACAGCCGGTGCCGCGATGCCGGCTGACCTGCGCGAGGCGGCCGAGGCGGGTGTGGTTGAGCGTTCGATCGCCGAGCTTGGCACCGCGCTCGCCGACGGCAGCCTGACATCCGTGGCGCTGACCCAGGCCTACCTGGCGCGCATCGAGCGGTTCGATCGCGGCGAGCAGGGGTTTCATTCGGTGCTGGCGACCAACCCGGCGGCGCTCGCCGACGCGGCGCGGCTCGATGCCGAACGGGCGGCCGGTCGCGTGCGCGGGCCGCTGCACGGCATGCCGCTCGTGATCAAGGACAACATCGAGAGCCGCGACCCCATGGCGACCACGGCGGGTTCGCTCGCGCTGGCCGCCGTTCGCCACTCGACCGATGCGCCGCTGGTCGCCCGACTGCGGGAAGCCGGCGCGATCGTTCTCGGCAAGGGCAATCTCAGCGAGTGGGCGAACTACCGCTCCACGCGCTCGACGAGCGGCTGGAGCGGCGTCGGCGGCCAGACTCACAATGCCTACGACCGCCGACGCAATCCGTCGGGTTCGAGCTCGGGGTCGGCGGCGGCGACCGCGCTGTCCTTCTGTGCCGCGGCCATTGGCTCCGAGACCGACGGCTCGATCCTCGCGCCCGCCTCGGTCAACGGGCTGGTGGGCCTGAAGCCCACGGTCGGTCTGATCAGCGGCGAAGGCATCGTGCCGATCTCGCCACGCCAGGACACGGCCGGTCCCATGGCGCGCAGCGTGCGCGATGTCGCGACACTGCTCGCGGTGCTGAGCGAGCGGCCGCTCGCGGGCATTGGCCATGCCGAGCTGAGTGCGGCCGGCGTCCGCGGCCTTCGTATCGGCGTGATGAAGGCCGCCCCGGCCCACCCTTCGATCGCGGCGGCGAGCACGCACTGGCCTGCCATCTTTGAAAAGGCCGGTGCGCGCGTGCTCGACGTCCCGGCGCCGAAGTCACTCGGTGAATTCGGTGACCTTGAGTCCGATGCGATGAGCTTTGAATTCAAGGCGGCGATCAACGCGTACCTGGCGCGACTGGGCGACTTCGGCCAGCCACGGGACCTCGCCGGGCTCATTGCCTTCAACGACGCGCACGCGGCCGAGGAAATGCCC
>CAITAM010000032.1 GCA_903890265.1 uncultured Pseudomonadota bacterium
GGCAGGATGGCGGTCGAGAGCGCGGCATCGTCGACGACGTTGACCGGGATGCCTCGTGCCTCGGCCGCGACCCGCGCCGCGCGGTTGACGACCGGCGCGTCGGTGGCGGCGACGACGAGTGCGGCCCCCTCGACGTCGGTCGTGTCGAAGTCACGCGCGGCGTGCACGATCTCGCCCGCGTCGCGGCGCGCGGCGAGGCGCGGCGTCAGGGTCGGCGAGACGACGACCACCGACGGTCCGGCCGGCCAGAGCAGGTCGATCTTGCGCTCGGCCAGCGTGCCGCCGCCGATGACGAGTACCCGTCGGCCGCGCAGGTCCAGGAACAGCGGAAACCAGCGCATCGCCCGCTCAGGCCGCCGCGCTGCCGAGCGGCAGTCGTCCGCTCCGCCACAGGAAGTCGCCGAAGCGCTCGCCGCGCTCGCGCTCGCTCGCCCAGGCGTAGAGCAGCGGGTCGAGGGCGGCGAGGAACTCGGCCTCGTCCAGGTTCTCTTTATAGAGAACGTTCAGGCGCGCGCCGACCCCGTCGCCACCGACGTGCAGGTTGTAGCGTCCGGGGGCCTTGCCGACGAGCGCGATCTCGGCGACGTACGGCCGCGCGCAGCCGTTCGGGCAGCCGGTGATCCGCAAGGTGAGCGGCTCGCCGTAGAGACCGTGGCCCTTGAGCGCCGTGTCGATCCGCGACAGCAGGTCCGGCAGGTAGCGCTCGGCTTCGGCCATCGCGAGCGGGCAGGTGGGCAGCGCAACGCAGGCGAGCGCGTCGCGCCGCACCGGCGAGCCCGCTTCCGCCGCGTCGAGCGCGTGCGCCTCGATCAGTGCATCGATCGCGGCGCGCGCCGTGGCCGGTACCCGGGCGATGGTGACGTTCTGGTTGGCGGTGACCCGGAAGTCGCCCGTGTGCACGCGCGCGATCTCGCGCAGCCCCGTGAGCCACGGCCGGCCGGGGGCGTCGACGAGGCGACCCGCCGGAATCCTCAGCGTGCGGTGCAGCGTGCCGTCCAGCGCCGTGCGCCAGCCAAAATGGTCGCCGTTGGTGTCGAATGAAAACGGCCGCGCGGGCTCGAGACGAAGGTTCGCGCGCCGCTCGATCTCGGCCACGAACCAGCCAAGACCCCGGTCCTCGATCGTGTACTTGAGGCGCGCGTGCTTGCGGTTGGTACGGTCACCGAAGTCGCGCTGGGTGGTCACGACCGCTTCCGCTACCGCGAGCAGCTGCTCGGGGCGGAGGAATCCTGCCACGTCCGCGAGCCGCGGGTGGGTCGTCTTGTCGCCGTGGGTCGCGCCCATGCCGCCGCCGACCGTGAGGTTGAAGCCCGCCAGCCGGCCGTCCTCGACGATGGCGATGAAGCCGAGGTCCTGGGTGTAGATGTCGACGTCGTTCGACGGCGGCAGCGCGATCGCCGCCTTGAACTTGCGCGGCAGGTACGTCTCGCCGTAGATCGGCTCGACCTCGGGCGTGCCGGTGAGCTTCTCGCCGTCGAGCCAGATCTCGTGGTAGGCGCGGGTGTGCGGCAAAAGGAACTCGGACAGGCGCTGTGCCCAGCGGACGACCTCGCCGTGCACCGGCGATTCGATGGGGTTCGAGCCGGCCATGACGTTACGGTTGACGTCGCCGCAGGTCGCGATCGTGTCCAGGAGCGCGGCGTTGATCCGCTGCATGGTGGGCTTGAGGTCGCCCTTGCCGATGCCGTGGAACTGGAAGGTCTGGCGCGTCGTGAGGCGCAGGCTGCCGTTCGCGTACTCGGTGGCGAGCGCGTCGAGCGCGAGCCACTGCGCGGCGGTAGCGACCCCGCCCGGCAGGCGGATGCGCACCATGTAGCGGATCAGCGGCTCGAGCTTCTGCAGCCGACGCTCCTCGCGCAGGTCGCGGTCGTCCTGCTGGTAGCTGCCGTGCAGGCGCAGCAGCTGCTGGTCGTCATCGCGCAGGGCGCCGGTCGGCGCGTCGGCGAGACTGTCGGCAATCGTGCCGCGCAGGCCGCGGCTGCGGGCCTTGATGCCTTCGACGGGGGTGAGGTCAGCCATGATTCAGTACACGTCCCTGGCGTAGCGGTGCTGGGCGGCGAGCTCGTCGAGGTACTCGCGCGCGCGCTCCTCGCTCAGGCCGCCGTGCTGGCGGGCAATGTCGAGCAGCGCGCGCTCGACGTCGGGTGCCATGCGCTCGGCATCGCCGCAGACGTAGACGCTCGCGCCGCCCTCGAGCCACGCGTACACCTCGGCACCGGCCTCGCGCAGGCGGTCCTGCACGTAGACCTTGCTCGCCGTGTCGCGCGAGAAGGCGACGTCGAGGCGCTGCAGCTGGCCCTTGCGCAGCGCGGCGAGCCACTCGGTCTGGTAGAGGAAGTCCCGCTCGCGGTGGCGGCTGCCGAACACGAGCCAGTTGCGGCCCGGCGCACCGTCCTCGACGCGCGCCTGCAGGAAGCCGCGAAAGGGCGCGACGCCGGTGCCGGGGCCGATCATCAGGATGTCGCGCGCGGCATCCGCGGGCAGGCGAAAGCGCGGGTTCGGCTCGACGTAGGCGCGGACCTCGGCGCCGACGCCAAGGCCGGCGAGCTGGAACGACGCCGCGCCCGTGCGCTGCTCGCCGTCCTGCTCGTAGTCAAGCACGGCGACCGTGAGGTGCGCTTCATCGCCCACGGCACGCCGGCTCGAGGCGATCGAGTAGAGGCGCGGCGACAGCGGGTTCAGCGCGCGCACGAGTCCGGTCGCGTCCCAGGCGTGCGGGTATCGCTTCAGCAGGTCGACCACCTGGAACGACTTGAACGCGTCGCGCAGGTCGCGCCCGCCCTCGGGGCCGAGCCAGCGCCCGAGTTCGGCCGCGCCCGTGCGCTTCGCGAGTTCGGCGACGAACGGGCGGGCGAGGCGCGTGATCTCGCGCCGCTCGGCGAGCCAGTCGCGCAGGGGCAGCGTCACGCCGTCGTGGGTGACCGGTTCGGTGCCGGACAGGTTCGCCCGCGCGAGCACCGCCTCGACCGCGCGCTGCGGGTTGCCGACCCAGACGCCGAGGGCGTCACCGGGCTCGTAGGCGAGGCGCTCGTCGGGCAGCGCGAGTTCGAGATGGCGGACGTCGCGTTCGGCATCGCGCGAGCTGATGCGCTGGTTGACGAGGAGTTCCATCGCGACCGGCTGGTCGCGGGTGGCGACGACCGGTGCCACCACCCGAAGCGGGGCGACGACCGACAGGCGCGGCGCCGCGGTACCGAGTTCCGTGCGGGCGTGGACGACCGCCTGCTCGAGCCAGGGCGCGGCGACGGGTTCGAGGTCGACGTCGGCATCGACGCGCGGCGCGAGGCGCGTCGCACCGAGCGCGGTCAGACGCTCATCGAGCTCCCGGCCGGCGCTGCAGAACTGCGGGTAGCTCGAGTCGCCGAGCGCGAGCACGGCGTAGCGCAGGGCGGGCAGCGCCGGCGCGCGCTTCGCCTTGAGTTGCGTGAAGAACGCCCGCGCATCGTCCGGCGGCTCGCCGTCGCCGTGCGTGCTGACGACGAAGTACACGAGCCGTTCACCGGTGAGGGTTTTGAGCGGCACGTCGCCGATCGACCGTGCCTGGGCGCGAAGGCCGGCCGCGGAGAGCGAGCGCTCGAGGCGCTCGGCGAGCCGGCGGCCGTTGCCGGTCTGGCTGGCGTAGACCACGAGCGCCCGCGCCTCGGGTTCGTTCGCGACCGCCGCCGCCGGGGGCGCGCCGCCGTGGGCGCGGGCGCGCTCCGCGGCGAGTCCCGCCACGTAGCCGCTGACCCAGGTCAGGGTCGACGAGTCGAGCCCGACGAGGAGCTCGTCCAGTCGTCCCGTCCGCTCCGAATCCAGAAACGGCTTTGGCAGTGCCGCTGCGTCCATACCGGTCTCCCTCGTAGGATCACGATCGTAGGGTGGCCCCGCCGGCACCGAAACCGCCGCCGGGTTATCGCTCCATAAGCGAATGTTTGTGGCGCGAGGCGATGCGTCCGCGGGCTGACGACGGCGAGGTCACGGTGATGACGACCCAACCGTTCGGCAGTGGGCGGGGCGGGGTCGCGGCGGTACTCTGAAGGTCGGTACCCGGGCAGGCGTCCACCGCTTCGCCGAATCTCTGCTCCTCGTGTTAGGGCGCGCAGGCGCCGCCCGGGATACCACCAACTCCTTCTCCTTGCGCCACCGCGCTCGCGACCGCCCGTCGGTCGGTCGTCCCTTCCGCGGTGCAACGTGCGCCCCCGCACCGCAACCACTACAATCCGGCGCCCGCCGGGCTGCCGATGTCGCCGGTCAACCGGCCGGGACGAGCCCCTTGTCCCCTGACCCGGAGTCCCGCCGATGCGTGCCGTGCTGCTGCTTGGTTTCTCGTTGCTGTCCCTGCCGTCGGTCGTGATGGCCGCCAAACCGGCGGATGCCACGGCGGCCGTGATCGGTCAGGCCCTCTCGCCGTCACCGCTCGCGGACGACCTGCGCCGCCTCACCGACGGCATTGGCGGGCGCATCTCGGGCTCGCCGGCGATGGCGCGCGCGGTGGAGTGGGGGGTGGAGGCGTTTCGCGCCGCCGGAGTCCCGGTCCGCACCGAGGCCTACACCCAGGCGGTGACCTGGGCCGAGGGCGAGACGCGCCTCGAGATCGACGGCGCGGCGGCCTTCCCGGTCGCGCTCGTGGCCGAGGGCTGGTCGCCGGCGACGCCCGCGGGCGGCATCGCCGCGCCGCTCGTGCACGTGGGGGCGGGCAGTGAGGAGGAGTTCGCGGCGCAGGGCAGCCGGGTCCGTGGCGCGATTCTCCTCGTCGACAGCACCGTCATCGCCACCTGGGCGGACCTTAATAATGAGTACGACCGGACCGGGCCGATCGTGCAGCGGGCGATCGCGGGCGGTGCCCGGGCGATCCTCTGGACCGCGGCGCGCAGCCACCGGCTGCTGTACCGGCACACGGACACGGTGGGCGGCGAGCTCCTGCCGCTGCCGATGGCGACCGTCGCCCGCGAGGACGCGCTCCGGCTCGCCCGCACCGTCGATGCGAGCCGCACGCCGCTCAACGTGCGTTTTTCGATGCCGAACCGGATCGGCGGCCCGGTCGAGGCGAAGAACGTCGTGGCCGAGATCCGCGGCCGCGAGCTGCCCGACGAGTTCGTGGTGCTCGGTGCGCACCTCGACTCCTGGGACCTCGGCACCGGGGCGCTCGACAACGGCTGCAACGCGGCGCTCGTGATCGCGGCGGCGCGTGCGATCCACGACGCCGGCGTGACGCCGCGGCGGACGATCCGCTTCGTGCTCTTCAGTGGCGAGGAGGAGGGGATGCTGGGCTCGCGCGCCTACGTGAAGACGCACGCCGCGGAGCTTGACCGGACGCGAGCGATGATGGCGATCGACTCCGGCGTCGGGCGGATCACGGGGTTCTCGCTGTCGGGTCGGACGGATGTCGCGGCGACGCTGCCGAGGGCACTGGCCGCGGTCGCGGCGCTGGATGCGACCGCGCTCAGTCTCGAGGGCGACCTCGGCACCGACAACGTCGACTTCCTGCTGCAGGGCGTGCCGACGCTGGTCGCTAGCCAGGAGCCGGCGACCTACATGGAGAACTACCACGCGGCGTCCGACACGCTGGACAAGGTGGACCTGCGCGAGCTCACGCTGCACGTCGCGATCGCGGCCGCGACGGTGGTCGGCATCGCCGATCTCGCCGAGCCGCTCGGCCCGCGCCTCACGCGGCCCGAGATCGCTGCCCTGCTCGAGCGCTCGGGCCTTGAGAAGGAAATGAAGGCGGGCGGCCTGTGGGCCGAGTGGGCGGCGGGCCAGCGCGGTCGCAGTCCCTAGGCGATCGACACCGGCAGGCGGCCGGCACGACACGGGGACGACGCGGGCACGACGCCCAAATGACACGAGCGCCGCGAATTTGGGATAACGGGCTGCAACGGTCGAGCCGTATGATCATGGGACTTCGGGCGCTGGCGCCAGCACCACGGAACACCCCGACCCATGATCACGGCGACGGACTCACCACCGCTCGACCCGGCCTGCGCGTGCGGCGTTGCCGCGCTCGGCGACGAGCCGTTCTACGGCCAGATGCTCGCGCACCTCGGGCGTGGCAGCAGCGACTACCGGGCGGTGCTCGCGCGCTACTTTGATTTTGCGATCCGCGAGGGCGAGCGGCTCGGGCGCGTCGCGCGGGCCGCCGATCCGCGCGACGGCATCGCGATCTGGACCCTGCCGCAGGCGGCCGACGTGCAGGCCGCGGCGGTGCGGGCGAAGCGCGAGTTCCTGGAGCGGCACTGCGGGACCGCCGCGCGCGTGAACTACGACCTCCTGGTCGAGACCATGGCCGACCACGCGGCCGATCTTGTTCCGAGCGGCGCCTGGTACCTGTCGATCCTCGCCGTGCAGCCGGCGCTGCAGGGCAAGGGGCTCGGCCAGGCGCTGGTCGGCGTCACGCTCGCCGAAGCCGATGCGAAGGGCGCGGACACCTACGTCGAGACCTCGAATCCCCGCAACCTGCGGTTCTACCAGCGGCTGGGCTATACCGCGGTCACGAGCTACCGCGAGCCGGTGACGACCGCGGAGTACTGGGTGCTCGTGCGGCGTGCGCCACGCCCGAAAGGGACCGCGCGCTGAACGTAATGTCGTGCGGTCTGCCGCGGAACCGGCGAAATTTCGCACCCGGTTGTCGGACATAACGCCGCCAGCGGGCGACCCGGCGAAGCGACCCTCCTTTAATCAATCCCTTACGGAGGGGAGTTGACCCGACCGTCACGATTGGGGGTCGGCGGGCCCGGCTCAAGCTTTTGCCGGACCGGCCGTTAAGGGAAACGTTTACGTAGACCACGGACGGACCCCGCATGCGTTACCGAGAGACGGCGACCAAGAGCGCCGAGATCCTGCGCCTCGTCATTCCCCGCATCACCCAGACCGGCGGCAACTTCGCACCGCCCGCCTACAGCGTCTGGTACGAGCACCTGGCAGGGCTTAACCCGCCGCTCAGCGAAGCCCTCGAGGCCCGCGTGCGTGACAACCCGGCTGCCGTCCCGCTGCCGGTGCTCGAGGACCTCTACGCCGAGCACATCCAGGGCCGCGACCGCGACCAGTCGGACCGCGTGCACGCGGCCCTGACCGAACTCCTGCGCCGGGTCGCGACGACCGTGTCCTCCTCCGGGACCGGGGTCGACGCGTTCGCCCAGGCCCTCGACCAGTGCGAAGCGGAACTGAACGCGATCGAGGACGTCTCCGGGCTGCAGCGCGTGATCCGCACGGTGGTGGACGCGACGGTCTCCGCCCGGGCCGCGAACGACGCGCTGCGCCAGGAAGTCGACGCGGCACGCGCCGAGGTCGATGCCCTGAAGGAGCAGGTCGGGGCGCTCGAGGGCGAGGTGCTGACCGACCCGCTGACGGGCCTTCGCAACCGGCGCGGCTTCGAGAAGGTCTGCGCGCGCACCTACGGTCGCGAGCCCGAGCTCCTCTCGCAGGCGGCGATCCTCGTCGTCGACATCGATCACTTCAAGCAGGTCAACGACTCGTACGGCCACCTGTTCGGTGACCGGGTCATTCGCGCCTGCGCCGAGGTGCTGACGAACTCGGTCAAGGGCAGGGACCTCGCGGTCCGCTTCGGTGGCGAGGAGTTCCTAGTCCTGCTGCCGCAGACCTCGCAGGCCGGTGCGATGGCCGTCGCCGAGCAGATCCGCGTGGCCTTCAGTCGCGTGCGCATCCGCCGCACGGGCTCGACCGACACGGCGCGCCCGGTGTCGCTCTCCGTCGGCGTCGCGATCCCGAAGCGCGGCGAGACCCTGGAAGAGGCGATCGAGCGTGCCGACCAGGCGCTCTACGCCGCGAAGAAGGGCGGCCGCAACTGCGTCCGCTTCGCCGGCGCCGAGCCACCCGCCACCGCAGCCGCCGGCGCGGCCTGATCCGCCGGACCCGCGGCGCCAGGGCGCCGCGAGCGCCGCGGGCGCGGGTCAGTGCGCGATGGCGTCGAGTGCGGTCATCGCGACCACGGCCACGACGACCGTCAGCACCGCCGTCAGCAGGCCTTCACTCAACAGGACGAGCGCCTCGGCGACGCCATCGCGCGTCAGCCGCCGGCTCGACGCGCCACGGCCGTGCGAGTCGGTGGCGTTCACGCCACGGTCGATGGCGGTGGTCGGTACGCGCGACGGCCGGCGCAGGGCCCAGACAATGAGCATCAGGATCATGACGATCTCCACGACAAGCGGCGCGGTCGCGCGCGGGGCGGGGAGTCGTCCGACGCGCGGTCAGTGCGCTCGCAGCGACCGGTGGCTGCCGGTTCGTCCCGCGCCACGATACGCCCGCACCGGGCGGCTGGTGCCGCCGGGCTGAAGGTCCATGGGGTGGTCCGTGTGGGTGGGTGAATGAATGGCCGCGTGCCCGATCCCGGGCACGCGTCTACTATACCCCACTCCCCTATAATTGCAACACCGCGATGCGACGGCCTGCCATGGGCTGGCTGATGGGCTGGCTGATGGGCTGGCTGATGGGCTGGCCGATGGGCTGGCTGATGGGCTGGCCGATGGGCGATTTTTTATCGCCGCTGGTGTACCGCCGATGGCTTATTGCCGATGGCTTATCCCGGATCGCCTGGCGCCGTGCGCTGATTGCTCGAACGACCGGCGATGCGGCGCGCTGTGCTGGACGCACGATGCGCCCGACGCGAAAGAGAATGCGAGGCGCGCGAATCTGTGCCGTGCCGCGCGACGAATAAGCTCACAGCCCGACACATCCCTGGCGGGTTCTACTCCACACACCGAGGTCATCCATGACACCGATTCGCGCTCTGCGCTCAGGCGCTGCTGCCATTGCTCTTTCATTCTTCGCGGCGGGTGCCGTCCACGCCGACATGTCCGACACGATGATGAAGAAGGACATCGTCGACACGGCAGTTGCCGCCGGCGATTTCAAGACCCTGGCCACGGCGCTCAAGGCCGCGGGGCTCGTCGACACGCTGAAGGGCAAGGGCCCGTTCACGGTCTTCGCACCGACCGATGCAGCCTTCGCCAAGCTGCCGGCCGGTACCGTCGAGACGCTGCTGAAGCCCGAGAACAAGGCCAAGCTCACCTCGATCCTGACCTACCACGTGGTCGCGGGTGACGTGAAGGCGGCGGACGTCGTGAAGCTGACCTCGGCCAAGACCGTCAACGGCCAGTCGGTGGCGATCAAGGCGCACGACGGCATGGTCATGATCGACAGCGCGCACGTCGTGAAGGCCGACATCGCGGCCTCGAACGGCACGATCCACGTGATCGACACGGTGCTGATGCCGAAGTGAGGACGACGCGCCCCGGGCCCGGAAGGGTCCGGGGCGCGGTCACTTAAGGTTGCTTCCGCGGCGGCGTCTGGCTGAGCGCCACGCCGCCAAGGATCAGGGCAGCCGAGAGCGCCATGATCCCCGTGGGCTGCTCACCGAGCACGAGCCACGCCCAGAGAATGCCAAAGAGCGGCACGAGGTAGGTCACGGACGACGCGCGCAGCGCGCCCACCCGGCGGATGAGCCGGTAGTAGAGGACGAAGGCGAGGCCGGTGCACAGCCCACCGAGCAGCAGCGCACTGGTCCACGACCGGCCGTCCGGCGGCACGGCGGGCCAGGTGAGCCAGGCGAGTGGTGCGAGCAGCACGCTGCCGCAGAGGAGCGTCGCCGCGGCGAGCGCACTCGCCGGGATCGTCGCCGTGTGGCGGCGGATGAGATTCGCGCCGATACCGTAGAGAAATGCCGCGAACGTGCCCGCGAGCGCCGGCACGCCAATGCTGGCACCGGCCAGGCGCCCGCTCGCGAGCACGATCACGCCGGCGAACCCGGCCGCGAGGCCTACCGCGCGGCGCGGGCTGATCGCATCCCCGTAGAGCACGTAGGCCACCGCCGCGGTAAAGAGCACGGCCATCGAGTTCGTAATGGCGCCGACGCCGGCCGGCGCATGGCGGGCCGCCCACGCGAACAGCACGAACGGGATGGCGGAGTTCACGCAGGCAATGCCGGCCAGGCGCAGCCAGAGCGCCCGGCTGAAGCGGCTGCGCTCCCGCCAGAGGAAGGGCGCGAGAATCAACGCGCCGAGCGCGAGACGCACCTCGACCAGGGGTATCGCACCGAACGCCGGGGCCGCGATGCGCATGAACAGGAACGAGCCGCCCCAGATCGCGCCGAGCAGGCCGATCTCGGCCACCGTGAGGAGCGGTGAGCCGTCGATGCTCGCCGGGGCCGACGGTGAGGGCTCCGAACCGGGTGAGCGCACAGGTGACTGACTCATACAGATTCCTCGAACGTCCGGGCGGCGGCGGGCTGGGCGCGGGTCGATCGGTGAGGGGAGGCGGCTCGCCCCGGTTCAGGCAACGCGCGACGCCGGACCGCAGACCCGATTGCGTGCCGCGCAGTGTAACTGCCGATCGTGGCTTGCGGCGTCGCGCTGCTGGCGTTCGGCACCAGAATCCGCCAACGTAGCTGGCACAAGCTTCGTTCGCCATAGCGTGCCATCCGATGCGAAAAGTGAACATTCACGACGCGAAGTCGACCCTGTCCAAGCTCGTCGAGGCGGCAGAGGCGGGTGAGGACATCGTTCTATTTCGAGCGGGACGCCCGGTGGCGAGGATCACGCGCTTGGCACCGGCGCAGGGCATCCGCTTTGGCACGGGCAAGGGCATCGTCAGTCGCATCGATCCGGGCTTCGACAAGCCAATGACGGCGCGGCAGCGCAAGGCCCTCGTCGGTGGTGCGCTCGAGCCGTGAGGCCCTTGCTCGATACGCACGTGATGTCGTAAGTGCTGGACGGCAGTCCACGTCGCTAGGGACTCTCGCTCGCCTCCCGGCGCCTCTGCCGCTCTTCGGCCTCGAATCGCTCGTCCTCGATATGCAGCAGGACGCCCTCGACGTCGGCGGCAGTCGTGTCGTGCGTGAAGCGACCGGTCAGCGGCGTGGTCGGGGTCAGCGCGCCATCCTCGTACAGCGCCCAGATCTCGTGCGCGTACTCGGTCTCAAGGAGCTCGGGCGCCGCCCGGCCGAACGTCGCCCGCATGTTGTTGACGTCGCGCTCCAGGATCCGGAAGGCGTTGTTGTTGCCCGCGGCGTTCACGGCCTGCGGCAGGTCGATGATGACCGGCCCGTCGGCGTCGACCAGCACGTTGAACTCCGACAGGTCGCCGTGAATGACGCCGGCGCAGAGCATCCGCACGATCTGCTCGACCATGAAAGCGTGCCACTGCCGGGCCTGATCGGGGGTGAGTTCCACGTCACCGAGGCGAGGGGCGGGATCGCCGACGGCGTCACGGACGAGTTCCATCAGGAGTACGCCCTCGTGGACGAGGCTCGGCTTCGGCACCCGGACGCCGACCGCGGCGAGCCGGTAGAGGGCATCGACCTCGGCGTTCTTCCACTCGGCTTCCTGCACCCGTCGTCCGTGCCGGCCGCGCTTGCCGGTGGCGCGCGCGTCCCGGCTGTTCCGGGTCTTGCGGCCTTCCTGGTACTGGGCGAGGTTCTTGAAGCTCCGTTGCTCGGCGTCCTTGTACGCCTTCGCACACAGGAGCTGCCCGTCGGTGCCAAGGACGATGAAGACGGAGGCTTCCTTGCCGCTTTTCAGGCGCCGGACCACGGCATCGATCAGGCCGTCGTCGATCAGGGGCTGGAGGCTGGTCGGGATTTTCATCGGGCTCCGCGGGCTGCCGCTCGTCGCTGCCATGTCGGGCGGTCAACCGAGAAAACGCTCTCGGCGCGCCGCTCGGGGCCGGCGCCCATTGTAGGCTGATTGCGGACCGGACCTGAGTGCCGTTGCGCAAGATCCCGTCGTTATATCCTGAGGCCCCGTCGGGCTCGACGGGCAAATTCCGACCGGTTCAAACTCACTGACCAACCGGAGGAAAATTTCTGCGGAGGCGGCGGGATGAACGGGCAAGCGCTACGCACCAACCTTCCGCTGGCACCCACGCTTGCCGTGCTCCTGGTCCTTGGCTCGTTGCTCGGTGCCGGATGCGTCGGAGTCCGCGCGAGCGACACCGTCGGCCCCCGAGTCACGCTGCCGGCGTCACCCGGTTGGTACGCGGGGCAACGGGTCTACTACATCACGACGGAAATCACCGATCTCACGATGGCGAAGAACGCGGGCTACACCTACGCGCCGCGCCTCGGCGATGCCGTACCCGCCTACCCGAAACCGCCCGGCGTGCGAACGGTACTCGAGCGGGTCTATAAGTTTCCGAACGGCGAGCAGGACGCGGTGTTTGCATCAGCACCCACCCCGCCGGGCCCCGCGAGCACGGACAAGGTCTACAGCCCGCTGTGGATCGCCTACCTCGTCCGCTGGAAGGAAGGAGCGGGCAGGCGCGTGCTGACCAGTGAGGAGGCGGTTCTCGCGGCGGGGGACGCCGGCGACGTCAGTGTCGAACGTACCGATATCGTCATCAACTGCCCGATCGTCTGGACGGCGACCGGTGGCCCCTTGCCGGGAGCGGAACTCCGCCGCTGATCAAGGCACCGTGGACGCCTTGCGCGGAGTCTCCGCGCTTTGATTCCGCTACTCGCAGTCGTGACTCGACGAAGGTCGGCGCCCGGGGCGAGTGCACGGGAGGTTGTAGCGAGGGTCGGCCGGGACCGGCCGAACGGCGCCGAGGCCCATTGTTTTCGATAGTCGAGTTTATGCGTATTTTGTTACCAGGCGACGGCGGCTCTGGCGCAGACCGATCGAGAACGTGGCCTCCAAGATGTCGACCGCTATCGGGACGCAAGCCTGCGATACGGGGCGTTAGGGACGCGCCGTTGCGCTCACGACGTCGGGATGCACGGGGCCTCCGATTCTGCTCAGGAGCTCCAAGCCAGGCTTGCGACCCGATCGAAGGTCCCGGCCCCAATCCCTCCGACCTCAAGCGGTCGCAACGTAAGTCCCGCAATTTCTGCACGTCGAAGCGCCCGTGGATCCGGCAGAGTCACCCACCCGGCGGACCTCCCCCGTTCCGTCGTACTTGCCCGGGTCAGAAAAAAAGGCGAGCGTTGAGTAACCGGTGCTCGGCCGGGCCGGCGGTATGGGGCGATGGCCGAAGCCCCGTTGTGAAGCGCCGGGCGACCCGGGTCTTTGTCCGACCAAGGTCGTCGAGGGAGCGTGCCGTCGTCGTCGTGCAGCGAAGCCATCGGAGCGAGGCCCGCCCCCTCGGCTGACCGAACGGTAAGAGATGGCGGGTGAGTGGGGTCCCGTGAGCGACGCCAACACGGCGATCCTTGCGCGCTCGGTGTCGCAGGGCGCCAAAGCGCTCCGGCGCAGGCGCCTCCCGCAGCGCGCGCGGCGAGGTCACCGTCCAAGCGCAGGCTCCAGCCCCTCACGCGACGACCCGGATAAAAAAAGCGGACCCACTTCCGCAGGTCCGCCTTCCGGCGACAAGACCCCTCACCACGACTCGCAGCGCGACGTCGCAGGGCGTCCTGACAAGCCTGGACTGCGCTTGCGCAGTCCTGTCTGCTCTCGACGGGCGTGCCGCCGCAGATCCGGTCGGTACCGGCGGATCCGCTACGACGCTGTCGCGAGACGTGCCTTGGGCCTGCGACGGCTGACTACCCATCCGCCAACGGTCACGCCAATCATCATGAGCGGCAGCGTACCGGGTTCAGGTACGGAGGCCACGACAAGGTCGACGTCGTAGTGGAGCGGGCGATCGCCGTCGACCATCCACACCGTGTAGGTGCCCGCCCCGAGGCTTCCCGAGAAGTTTGACGGCAGCGTCGGAAAGCCAGGCTCGCTCGACGCGGCGAGCGCCGGCAGCAGGTCAGTGCCGATCTGCGGTGTGCCCGGCAGCGTGTAGCCCAGAAGTCCGGCCGGCGTTGGATTGGTCGGGTCCACAGGCGCTGTCGGACCACGGTAAATGCCAAGGAAAAACCGGTCACCCGAGGTGATTGTCGAGTCACCGACAAGGTCAAAATGCGACAACACGTCGCCCGCCGCCACGGTAAACGTCACGAAATCGTCGTCCTGGTTCGCCAGGGCGCCGTGGCCACCGGGGATCGGGGCGCCCGAGGGAATGCTCGAGCCGACAACGAAGTTGTTGCCGACAGCCAGCGTTCCAATGGAGGTCGGCGCGTTGGGCGAGTTTGAAAGATCACCCTGCGTTGCTTCGTTGTAGCTGATGGCGTTTGCCGTCCCCGCGACCGCCGCGAGCAACGCACACACCGTGAGCCGGCACAGGGCCGGTCGAAGACGGGTTCCGCCGCTGACGCGTAGGGCGTCGTGAGCTGAGCCAACTGCACGTGAACCGAGCATGAGATTTCCCCTTGATGTTGTTTAAATCGGAATCAAAGACTTGAACGCACGACCCCTTCGGCCTGAGTGGAAGCAGTCACGAATTCCCGCCACCGTTGCATCTTCGACAGGCCCCGGACTCCCATCGATCACCCCCGGGGACGTGCCAGTGACACGCCTGGATCATCACCGGGCCCGGCGCGGGCACGCAAGTTCATGCGACAAAAAAGGCTTTTCAGGGATCGGGCGCCCCGAATCGAACGCCAATCGCGGGCCGCGCCCGTCGCGTGCGCACGGCGTCCGTGTCTGGCGGACGAGCGTGTACTACACTCCCCGCGACCGCTCAGCGTGGCGGCGAACCGCCGCCGACTGCGCGGCCGTCGCGGGCGAACCGGTGCCGACCCATGAAAAACGACCCTTTAGGTTGGCTGTACGCAGGCGCACCGAGCGGCCGCAACGCCTGCGCCACTACCCCTGCGCTGGCCGCTGGTCGAGCAATCGCCGCGCGTGGCGTCGAGCCGGCCCTCGTCCGTCCCGGGGTCACCCACCGCCGCGCCGCCGCACGCCGCACCACCGGACCCGTTCACGCCCGCGTAACACCGGTTGATGCCGTGCCGGGCCGCATTCGTCGCATTCCGGCACGACGTCCGATCGGCCGGGGATAATCGAAGCACCACCATGGACCCGGCTGCCCTGCCCCCGCGGCGTACAACCCAACCCACGGCCCGCGCCGCCTTGGGTGCGGGGGCGAGTGGCCAGACCGTGCGGGCGGCCATGGCTTTCGCATTTTCTGCCGCCATCGCCTTTGGCCTGTCGCTGCAATTCCTGGCCCAGCTGTTCGTCTGGCGCAACTGGCCTGTTGGCGAGGTCCTGCAGGGCTGGCTGTACATTTTCCGGGACCGCCTCATCGTCGCGACACTGATCACCGCCCTGGTCGTCACCCTTGGGGTCCTCAGAACCCAATCGACGCGGCTGCGCAGTGCCCTGCTGGCCGTCAGCGTCGTCGGCGGCGCCACGCTCGGCGAATGGCTGGTACGGCTGCTGTACGATCAGCAGAGCGCGCTGGCACCGCTGCTCACGTCGGCGCTCCGCTGGGGCGCGGTGGCCTTTGCCGTCGCCAGCACCTGGTACCTGTGGCAAACCTATGCGGAATCGCGCGAGCAACTGCGCGCGGAAAGCATCCGCCACCAGACCGTCGAGCAACTGCTGGCGAACACCCGACTCACGGCGCTTCGCAAGCAGATCGAGCCACACTTCCTGTTCAACACGCTGGCGACCGTGCGGCGCCTGCACCAGACCGACCCGGCGGCGGGTGCCGACATGCTTGCCGGGTTCATCGACTACCTGCGCCGGATATTGCCGATGCTGGAGCGCGCTCAGGTACCACTCGGTGAGGAACTCAGCCTCATTCGGGCCTACCTCGCCGTCATCCAGGTCCGGATGCTCGAGCGCCTGGCCGTGACCATAGACGTCCCGGACGAGCTGCTGGCCGTCGCGGTACCCCCGCTGACGCTCGCGACGCTGGTAGAAAATGCCATCAAGCACGGTCTTGCACCACTTCCGGCGGGCGGAACCATCAGGGTGTCCGCGCGGTCGGGTCAGGGCATGCTGGAACTCGTCGTCGCCGACGATGGCGTGGGCCTCAAAGCGAAGTCCAGCAGCGGCTCCGGCATCGGCCTGTACAACGTACGCGCCCGCCTCACGGCCTTGCACGGGGTGACGGCCGCGCTGCTCGTGCAGGCGAACGAGCCGCAGGGCGTCCGCGCGACGATTCGAATGCCCGCGGCCCGGAGCGCCGCATGAGCGACCGGCCGTTCGCGCCCGTCGGGCCCTGGATTACAGCCTGGTGGGGCATTGGCTGGGGCGTCGCGGTGGGAATCGTCGAATACCTGGCCGTTGCGCCTATCGACGACTGGGGTTCCGTGCGACCGCTCGTCTTCTGGCTTCTGTATTGGACCATGCCGTACTGGTGCCTGGTTGGTTGCCTGTTCGTGGCCCTGGCCGATCGCTACGACCAATTCATTCGGCGGAGCCAATTCGTTGGTGTTTTTCTCTTGCTTTGTGCGATCAGCGCGGCACTTCAGCCAGTACTCTCAATCGCGTTGGTTCGCATGACGAGCCTCGTGTTCCCGCACTGGGTTCAGTCGGCCACCGACCGCGGCCGGAGCGAGTGGTCCGGCTGGACCACCCTCAGTGTCTACCAGCTGTGGGAAACCTCGTTCTACGGCACGCTGCTCGTATCGGCGCGGATCCTCGCCCAGCGGGGGGAGCGCACCCGCCACCTTCTGTATCAGCGCGCGATGGCACGCAGCCGGACCGAGGGGCTGCTCGATGCCGCCCGTCTACAGGCGCTGCAATCGCAGATCGATCCGCACCTGTTACTCGATTCGATGAGCGAACTGGAGCAGCGCTACCGGACGAGCCCCGAAAGCGCCGAGCGCCTGCTGGAGTCACTCGTCGATTTCCTTCGCCACGCGACGCACGGCCTGCAGGTTCCGGTCTCGACGCTGGGCGCTGAGCTCAGGCTTGCCCGCGCGTATGCCCAGTTGCAGCAGGAGCGCGGCTCAGCGGGCGCCTGGCAGGTCAGCGACGACTCGTCGGATATGGCTTCCGCCTTTCGCTTCCCCAGTCTGCTCGTCCTGCCCTTGATGGCGCTTGCCGGCGACGACGGCCACCCGACGCTGCGGGTACGCACGAACGGAACCCGAGCGGTCCTGGTCTTGCGGGGCCTGTCGGGGCAGCCTTCGAGCCTGTTGCGGCACCAGGCACGGCTTCGCCTGGGTGCCATCTACGGCCAACGGTTTTCGCTCAAGTCGAACTCGCTGCGTCCGGATCGCATCACCATTGCATTACATTTGCCTACATCGAACCAAGGAGAGGCCCTTGAACCCAGATATACCGGATGATGTGCGCCGCAGCCTCCTCGCGCTCCTGCCGCTCATCGCGTTGTCAGAGAGCGCCGACGCACAGGATGCCGCCAAAGTTCAGCCCCAGGCCTACCGCGTCGCGTTTGAGAACGACAAGCTTCGGGTTCTCGAGTTCAATAACCGGCCCGGCATGGGCGTCTGCGGCGACGGCATGCATTCCCATCCCGGTCATCTGACCGTTATCCTCACCGGCGGATCGGTCCGGATCAGGACGCCAAACGGGAAAGTGGTTGAGCAACACGATATTCCGGACGGAACGGTGTTCTGGAGTGACGCTGAAACGCACACCACCGAGAACGTCGGCGGGAGCCGCCTGCGCGTCCTGATCGTTGAGCTCAAGACGGCAAAGGCGTGACGGCATGAGCAGGCCCTCGGCAATCTTGGCCGAAGACGAGACCCTTCTCCGCGAGGAATTGCGGCAGCACCTGCAGGAATTATGGCCGAGCCTTCGGATTGTGGGCGAGGCGGGCACTGGCGCGGAGGCACTGACCCTCCTCGAGCGTCACCGTCCCGACGTCCTGTTCCTCGACATCGAGATGCCGCTGATGTCGGGTCTCGATGTGGCGCGGGTTGCGCAGGGGCGCTGCCATATTGTCTTTGTCACCGCGTACGATATGCATGCGGTAGCGGCCTTTGACACCGGCGCCGTTGATTACATTCTCAAGCCCCTGGAGCGCACGCGACTGCAGACGGCGGTGCACAGGCTGCAGCAGCGATTGTCGTCAGTCCCCCCCAACCTCGAAGCGATACTGCGGGAACTGGCATTGTCTGCTTCGCAACCCCGGTACCTGCGCTGGATCAACGCTTCGGTCGGAAAGACCACCGTCGTAATAACCGTTGACGAGGTGATCTATTTTCAGGCGGACACGAAGTACACCAAGGTAGTCACGGCCTCTCACGAGGCGCTCATCCGCAAATCACTGCAGGAGCTGCACGCCGAGCTGGATCCTGCGGTTTTCTGGGCGATCCACCGCTCCACGGTTGTGAATGCAAATGCGATCAGTGGCGTATCGCGCGATTTGCGCGGCCGCCTGTCGGTGACGCTTAAGCAGCGCGAAGAAAAGTTGAGCGTAAGCGAATCGAACCAGCACCTGTTCCGGTCAATGTGAGCGCCTGGGACTACCGGCGAGGCGCGTGCTTGCGGGCGGAACGGGCCGGTCGTAATCATAAGTCACTGTCGCGGTGCTGCTTCCGGCTACCGCCGCCGTCACAAGGCGATTTTCGCTGTCAAAGGTGTAGGTCTGGGTGCCAGGCGTGGGTAGCGACGAGGTCCACGTCAACAAGTTGCCATTGAGGTCGGAAGAAACTGACGCGCCACCAACGGCGGTGTATTCATTCAGTGAGTTGACTGCATAGCCCGTGCTCCATGCGGTGGCGGGGCTTGGCAGATAAAACGCATTATTTACGGACAACGTCGTGATTTGGTGCGAGTGGTTGTGGGCATAGTTGAACCCAACTACCGTACCATTCAGCGTGTGGGTGAGCGCACTGAGATCATCCCCA
>CAITAM010000033.1 GCA_903890265.1 uncultured Pseudomonadota bacterium
CTCTCGAGGTTCAGCGCGTGAAAGAGGCTGAGTCTCTCCTCCAGGCTCGGAGAGCCGGAGAAGGACGTGGTAGCAACCGCTCCCGTCGCAGCGCCCGCACAGCGGGCGGAGCCAATGTCCTGATCGACGGCCTGGGACGGATCGTCGACTACCACGGCCCCCACGTCGAGCGGGGTGAACCACTGGCGGAATCAGGTGGAAGGCAGGGTGACCGGGCTTCGAGCTCGGCAGACCAACCCACGGCACCTCTTCGAGCCATCCGCGAAGATGAGTTGAGGGCCGGCGTGGCTCGATTGGAATTCGAGACTGATCTGAGACACCGTCAGATCGTTGGGGCCGAAGTCAACCAGGCCGTGCTTGTCACTGAGATGCGCGCAAACGAAATGGGCGACCAGCTCGTTGCACACCTCCGTGGCCAGGCGTCAGAAGTTGAGCGGGGCCTACAACACCAACTGGCACAGGCCAGACTTAGCGAGGCGGCGACGGTTGCCTCCGCTAGGAACTTGGAAGGACGTGCGGTGACTTTCGCCGCGTCCGCCGACGGTGAACGTCGCAACTTCGAGTGGGCGGCGGGAAACCGTTTGGCCCAGGCCGAGCAAACTCTGGAGCAGCATGCAACGGCTACCGTGCGGGCTACGATAGCGCGTGAAGAACACCGCCTCGAAGCCATAGCCACAGCGGGTCGGCTACGCATTGAGGAAATCTTGGCGGCCGAGAAGCGCAGAATGCGGGCTGATGCTCAGGGCGAGCTCAGCCGGTTGGCGGCGATTGAGCGTGCTCGACTCGACGCGGAAAGAGAGGCGGCAGCGATTGCCGCATTTCACCGCGCCGCTGAATTGAGGGAACGCCAAGCCGAGACCGACCGTGTTGCACGACTGCTGGCGGCACAGGCTGAGCGATCAGCCGATGCTGAACTGGCGCAGATGCGACTCCGTCTACAAGCGCAGGAGAGACAGATGCAAGGGTTCTTGCAGATGGCCGCGGCAGCAGAATTGCGTGCCGACGGGGCCGAGGCCGGCGGAGGGCGACCTCCGACCGGGCCTGCGGCGACTGCCGCCACGCGAGCCGTCACCCCCTGCGGTGCCGGTTCCCGTGCCGCCAAGGCCAGCGGTCCCTGGGGCCGCGCCACCACCACTGCCACCCGACCCCGCACCGGGCGGAACGGGAGGCGGCGGACCACCGTCTCCGGGCGGACCGGCAGCGGACGACCCCGCAGCCGGAGTGTGGATTACAAAGGCGCCCCGCATCAAGGAGGCGGACGCTCTCAAGATCCAGGGCCTGCCCAACGCAACGCAGTTTCGCGCGTGGCGCATTGCCCTTCGAAGCGAGATCACTGCCGCCTCCGGGCGTGGAGCTGATGCATTTCGCTGGATCCGGCGGGTGGAGGCACCCGACGCCAAGTTTGAGACTCTCGCCGACGCAGAAGGATTCGACAGCCTGGACGCGAAATTGGCAGCGGCTCTTGCGAAGTTGGCAACCGGACATCTTGGGCGGCGGATGACCCACGCAATTGAGGTTGCCGCAAAGTCCGACGCAATGGTTGGTGGTCGCCAGTTGCTTCACATCGTCTACAATCACTACAAGATCAGTGATGAGATCGGCCTTGTGTACAACTTCTCAGACCTCATGGCCGTGAAGCTCAGGGGGGACAATGCACTTGAGGGTTTTCTTCTGTCTTGGGATAGTGTCTTGGACGGCATGTCAGAAGAGCCTTCGGTGATGGTCAAATAAACATTGTTCATCGCGCACGACGACCGTATGCCTCCCGGGCACGCGGGCCGAACGTACGAGTTCCTCAGACTCACGGTGCAACGCTACCTCCAGCGCAAACGACAGAACGAC
>CAITAM010000034.1 GCA_903890265.1 uncultured Pseudomonadota bacterium
ATCAGCAGCGCACTGATGGCGTGAGAATTTACGCGGCTGCATTCACCAATCTGACGCGCGATCACCTCGATTACCACGGCACGATGGAAGCGTACGAGGCCGCCAAGCGAAGGCTCTTCGCGACACCGGGGCTCCGCCATGCCGTTATCAATGTGGCATCGGAGGCTGGTCCGCGGTTTGCGGCTGCCGTGCCGCCCGGCGTCGAGGTAACGACCGTGGGGGCGCGAGTCGACGGATACGGCGGATTCGTCTGTGCCACCCGCATCGTTCCCACCGGCCGGGGAATTGAGATCACCGGTGACTCCCATGCGGGCCCGTTCACGTTGCAAGCAAGGCTGGTCGGCGCTTTCAACGCCGAGAATATTCTGGTCGCGCTCGGCCTGATGCTGGCCGACGGCATTGGGCCCGATCGCGCCGCAGCCGCGCTGTCGAAATCGGCGGCACCTCCCGGGCGAATGGAACAGTGGCGCCTGCCCAATGGCGTGCTGGTGATCGTTGATTACGCTCATACGCCCGACGCGCTGGCCAAAGCGCTGGAGAGTCTGCGACCCCACTGCCGCGGTGCGCTTTGGTGCCTGTTCGGGTGCGGCGGCGACCGGGACAAGGGCAAGCGGCCGGCCATGGGCGCCGTGGCGGAGCGGCTTGCTGACCGGATCGTCCTCACCGACGACAATCCGCGCTCGGAAGGGAGCGCAGAGATCATTGCCGACATTCTTGCCGGCCTTGAGGATCCGAAGCACGCGCGGGTTGAGCCGGACCGGGCTCGAGCGATAGTCGAGGCTTGTGCCTCGGCGGTTCAGGGCGACATCGTTCTGGTTGCCGGCATGGGCCACGAGGAGGGGCAGATCTACGGGACGCTGAGGCGCCCGCACAGCGATCGAGCGGTGGTTGCAGCGCTCGCGGGTGCGGCTCCATGAACCCGACACTCGCTGAGTTTGCCCGACTTGCCGGTGGATTCCTCGTTGGCCAGGACCGGCCTTTTGCCGGTGTTTCCTCGGATTCCCGAACCATCGGGGCGGGGGAGCTGTTTGTATCGCTCTCCGGGCCCAATTTCGACGGGCATGACTACGCGGCGGCGGCGGTGGCAAAGGGCGCGGCCGGTGCCGTTGTCGGTCGACGGCTGGACATCGATACGGCGCAAATCCTTGTGGATGATCCGCTTGCAGCGCTGCAGCGCGCCGCCGCCGGGTGGCGCGCAGGTCATGCACTTCCGGTCGTTGGCGTCGGAGGAAGCAACGGCAAGACGACGACCAAGGAAATGATCGCTAGCATTCTTTCGGTCCGCGGATCCTGTCTCGCGACGCGCGGTAACCTGAACAATCACATTGGTGTACCGCTGACGCTTCTGCGCATACGCCCGGAGCACACCGCTGCGGTCGTCGAGATGGGTGCGAACGCAAGGGGCGACATTGCCGAGCTGGTTCGCTGGGTGATGCCGGGCGTGGGAATCGTCACCAATGCCGGCGCGGAGCACCTCGAGGGGTTCGGCGACCTCGACGGTGTTGCGGCTGGCGAGGGTGAGCTTTACGCCGGATTGGGATCCAACGCCGTCGCCGTCGTCAACGCGGATGATCCGTATGCGGCGTACTGGCGGACCCTTGCGGGTGGGCGTCAGGTCGTCACCTTCGGGCTCCACGCTGACGCTGACTTCAGAGCGACGGAAGTCGAGGCGTCAGCTTCGGACGGTGAATTCCGGCAGGACCTTCTGTTGTCGTCCCCGCTCGGCCAGTGCCGTGTAGCGCTGAAGCTCGGTGGCGGCCACAACGTCATCAATGCGCTGGGTGCGGCAGCTGCCGCTTATGCGGCTGGGGCGGGACTCGAGGAAATACGCGAAGGCCTCGCCAGGGTCCGGCCGGTCAAAGGCCGTCTGGAGCTCAAGGCGGCCGCCGGGGGCGCTCGCCTGATAGACGACTCCTACAACGCCAACCCCAGCAGTCTCGAAGCGGCATTGTCGCTGCTTAGCTCACTGTCGGGGCACAAGTGGCTGGTGCTGGGTGACATGGGCGAACTTGGCGGTTCCGAGGTTCAGTTCCACGCCGATGCCGGTGTCTCGTCGCGCGAGGCGGGTGTCAGCCGGCTTTTCGCGCTCGGTGCTCTCACGCGCCACGCCGTCGATTCGTTCGGTGACGGTGCTGAATGGTTCGATTCACCGACGGCTCTGGTGGAG
>CAITAM010000035.1 GCA_903890265.1 uncultured Pseudomonadota bacterium
AGCCACGCGCGCGGGTAGAGCGTGTAGATCACGTGTCCCTGCAGCGAGCCGATGGGCTCCTGGGCGCGGGTGCGCCCGCCGGAGTAATCGCGGTTGTCGCCATAGATCCAGATCCCGAGATCGCTCTCGAGCGTGAAGCGCCCGAGCGCCTGGCTGACACCGAGCTCGGGGCGGACCGACACCCGGTTGGCGCCGATGTTGACGATCTTGGTGCGGTCGTAGGACCCGAAAGGGCCGACCATCACGAGGCTCGCGCCGACCACGGTGTCGCGCCGGTACTGCGCGAACTCGCGCGGCGTCATCGCCGGGGCGCCGTACAGGTTGATGGCGAGGCGCAGCGACGGATCGGCCAGTCCCGCCCGGTGGGCGGAGGCCGGCGCGCCGAGGTAAAACCCGTCCGCCGAGCCGTCGACATAAGGCACCGCCAGCGCGATGCTCGCGCTGCGTCCGGCCGCGGCAAAGGAGCGCACGTAGGCGGCGGCCGTGGCGGTCACGCGCGCGGTGGTGTCGGTCGCCGCCGTGGCCGGATCGAACGCCACGTCACCGGCGCTGTGGCTCGCGGCGAGAACGGCAATGTTGTAGCCGGTAGGCGCCGGGGAGTAGGCGCCGGGCTCGAGTTCCTGGCCGACCGCGGCGGGTGCTGCCAGGAGCAGCCGGGCGGCAAGCAGCGTCAGGCAGCGAACGGGTATCGCGCGGACGGCCACGACAGGAACCCCGGTTCAGGCGGCGTTCAAGGTTGCCGTTGCCGGCGCCGCCGCCACCTGCCGACGGTACTCGGCGATCGAGATGATCCGCTCGGCGGCCTCGTCCCAGAGGATGCAGGTAATGGCATGGGGCAGTTCGGCGAGCGACACGCGCGGGACCTCCGTGAACAGCTCACGGTATTCCTCGTGGCAGCGGATCAGCCGGTAGTTGGGGATGCTGGCCGACAGGTGGTGTACGTGGTGGTAACCGATATTGGCGGTGAACCAGTTGAGCCATGCCGGCAGAACCAGAAAGCTCGTGCCGTGGATGGCGCCGACGTCGTAATCCCAGTGCTCGGTGTCGGCTGCGTAGGCATGCTCGAAGTTGTGCTGGACCGTAAAGAGCACGAGTCCCGCGGCGCCCGCGAGCGAGGTGCTCAGGATCCAGATCGTGAGAAACGTCGCGGTGCCGATGAACCAGCAGCCGGCGACCACGGCGGCGAGCAACACGAGGTTGTTGGCGGTCATGTGCCAGTACTCGCGCGGCGAGTCCCACAGGCGAGTCTCGAACGACGCGGCGATGACCTTAAACGGGGTCGCCGGTGCGCGGGCTTTGCCGCGCACCAGGTGGCCGATGAGCCGGGCGGTACCCTTGATCCACGTCAGGCGGGGATTGAGGACGAGGTAGATGAAACCCGCAAACGGCGCCATGCCGAGGTGACGCTCGCGCGCATAGCGGCGCTGCTTCGCGGGACTGAGGGCAGCGAACTCACGCACGGACAGCGTGGCGATCGCCCCACGGTACCGTTCCCAGTTGCCGTTCGTGGCGTGATGGAAGTTGTGGTGCCGCGCCCAGACGTACTGGGGCATTCCGGAGATCACGCCGAACAGGAAGCCGAACGCCCGGTTCAGCGCACGGCTGCGGAACAGGCAGCCGTGTCCGCAGTCGTGCATGAGCGCGAACAGGCGCAGCAGGAACAGACTGAGCACGGGGATCGTGATCAGCAGCGACCAGTGGGTGAGACGGCTGCCTTGCACGGCAGCGATCCAGATCAGCACCAGGCTGACGAGAACGGTCAGGGCCTGCGCCGATCCGCGAAGATCGCTGGCGCTGGCGTATTTGCGGGCGATCTCGCCCTTGAGCTGCTTCACGCGACGAACGGTCGACACGGCACGAACCCCACTTGCAGGCGATCTCGCCCGGGCGACACGTCACTCTACCGAATTAGGCGCCCTGTCGCGTCACGACGCGCCTGTCTGGACACGGCGACACCCTGCGCCGGTCGCGGAATGGAGCGGGCGATGGGAATCGAACCCACGGCTCAAGCTTGGGAAGCTTGGGTATTACCATTATACGACGCCCGCGCTCGCGTTGATTCTAGTAGGGTTCCTGCGGCCCGGCAAATCGCGCTGCCGTGGTCGCAGGCGCGCTGTGAACGCGTGTTTTGCAGGCCGCTGGCGTACTGACGCGTCGTGGCAGTGCGGACCTCCGGGCGCGGACTCACTGCACCCGATAGACGCTGAGGTCGGGTCCGTCGTAGACCACCGGCAGCAGCGTCGCGTAGGCGTCGAGGTCCGCGTCCCCCGGCCGCCGCCTGAGCGCAATACCCATCGGCGCGCGGTTGATCACCACGTACTTCACGTGGGCCGCCTTCAGCTGCGCGATCTGGGCAGGAAGATCGCTGACGTTCAGCTGATCGCGCAGCGAGACCGGGATATCGCGCGAGATGTTGCCCTGCATGATCGGCCGGCCGTGACAGGTCTGCTCGAACATGTACACGTTGCCGGCGAGGTAACCGCGCGGCGTGCCGCTCGGCAGGTCCAGGACGCCAAAGCCGCGCTCGGGATCGTCGCGGATCACGGCAAGACCCGCGGGGCACACGCGGGGCGTGACCGGCAGTGGATGTGCCGGCGCGAAATCCGCCACCAGCAGGACGCTCGCCGCAACGACGGCGGCGCGGGCGGGCAGCCCCCGCGCGCGGCGACCGAGCTGCGCCAGCGCGTAGCTGACCGCCACGCCGAGGAAGAGATACACGAACACCATGGCCCGCGACGGCGTTCGGACGTTCTTGAAGAAGGGCAGGCGCGAGAGCACCGCACCGGGCATCGGCACCGTGCGATGGCCAAGGATGTGCAGCGAGTCGCCGCTGGCAAGCACGGCAAAGAGCACGGATACGGCGAGGAGGTAGGCGAGGAGCCGCCGGTCGAGTTCCCGGCGCGACCAGGCCAGCCAGCCGACGAGCAGCAGGTTCACCACGCCGACGTAGACGGTGCCCTCCCACTCGTTGGTGCCGAGCCTCGCGTAGATGCCGCGTGCCGCGTCACCCAGCGCGTGAAAGGGCGGAAACGCGAGGTAGGCCGCGAGGTCGGCCACGTAAAGGTCGCCTCCCGGTTGGTAGACGCTGGCCGAACCCAGCGCCGCCCGCACCATCGGCACGAGCAGCGGCGAGAGCAGGGCTACCACCCCGGCGAGGGTCAGCACCGGAACCGCGAGCGACCAGCCGGCGGGCCAGGTGCGCTCCCGCACGGCGATGAAGAGGCTGTGGAACACGACGAAATAAGCGCAATAGAACAGGTAGTACCAGCAGGACAGGGCGCAGAGTGCGTAGAGCGCGATCGCGAGGCACACGAACGCGGCGCTGCGCCGCTCGAGCGCAACGAGGTAGGCGAGCACGAAATACGGGATGAACTCGATCTGTGACACGTGGGCGTGGTGCATCACGTGCTCGACGTGCGACGGGTTGAACGCGAACACGAAGCCCGCCGCCAGCGAGGCGAAGGCGCTGCCCGTGAAATGGCGCGCGACGTAGTAAGCGCCTGCTGCCGCCAGCGGAAAGGACGCGAGAAGCGTGAGGTTCTGGGCCGGGACCAGGGCCTCGGCAGAAGCGCCGGTCAGCCGGGCCCAGAGCGCCACGGCAGCGACCTGCGGGTAGGCGAACGAGTGGTAGACGAGCGGGGTGCCCTCCGGAAAGCGCAGCAGCCGGGTGGCCAGAAAATGTCCGGGATCGGCCGCGATGGCGCCGTACCAGGTGTTCCAGAAATCCTGCAGGTTGTCTTCCGGGGGGCCGATCAGGTCGGTCCCGAGCGTCGGCAGCCAGAAGCGGAACAGCAGGGCCGTCAGCGCCGTGTAGAGGACCAGCAGCAGGGCGGCCTCGGCCGCCGGTGCGAGCCCGAACAAGCGGGCGGTCGGGGCGGACAATCGCGGGGCTGACGCCGTGGCCATCATCGGGGGCACTCGTGGGCCGGTCGGCACCGGCGGCGCTCGGAATCTACCACGGGCCCCTGCGCCGCCAGCGGCAGCGGGTCGGCCAGCCGCCCTGCGCGTATGACATTTCAATGACGACTGCCGGCGGCGGGGCCGCCGAATTGCCCGATTACGTTAACTCCATCGCTTGATTAAGGGAAAGCCCTACGTCGTAATTCAGGGAATATTTGGCTTGTGTTGACAAAAATTTAAGAAAATTTGTCACACGCTTCGCTTACCATGCGCCGCACCAAAGGCCATCTCGGTCGGTGGTCCCGCGGGCGTCAGAGGCCCGCCCAACGGATTTTTTGGACTTTAAGGATTCGATACCCATGCGTAAAACGACTCTCGCGACGGCCGTAGCGACCACGCTGCTTGCCTCCCTCGCTTTCACCTCGGCCCGCGCCGACGATACCCAGAACTGGAACGACGGCCCCTTCCAGCTCCGCCTGCGCGGCGTGTGGATGGCGACCGACTCGAAGTCAGAGGCGTTTTCGCTCCCGACCTCGACCCCGGGCACGCTGTTCCCGGTCGGCTCGGACGAGCTCAAGGTTTCCAACAACTTCTACCCGGAGCTGTCGGGTGAGTACTTCTTCACCCCGAACTGGTCGCTCGAGGGCGCGCTCGCCTGGCCGACGAACTTCGACGTAAAGTTCCAGGGCAACAAGATCGGCAACCAGAAGTACATGCCGAACACGCTGACCGTGAAGTACAACTTCATGCCGGACAACGACTTCCGCCCGTACCTCGGCGCCGGCGGTTCGTACACCACGATCGGCAACCAGCACCTCTACATCCTGTCGTCGACCCAGTATTCGGCCGAGGACATCACGAGCGACAGCAACCACAAGCTCGGCTTCGTGGCCCAGGCCGGCTTCGACTACAAGGTCGCGCAGAGCTGGTTCCTGAACGCGGACTTCCGCTACCTCAGCAACATCACGACGGATCTCTTCACGTCGGCCACCAACACCAAGCTGACCCAGCTCAAGCTGCAGCCGCTGCTGTTCAGCGTCGGCATCGGCTACCGCTTCGGCGGTTCGCCGGTCGCTGCCGCCGCGCCGATGGCGGCCGCTGCCGTGGTCGCGGCACCGGCCCCCGCCCCGGCGCCGGCCCCGGCCCCGGTCGCCAAGAAGGCCCCCGAGCTCGACAGCGACGGCGACGGCGTGCCTGACAGCATCGACCAGTGCCCGAACACCCCGCGCGGTGTGAAGGTTGACCAGTACGGCTGCCAGTGCGATGTCACCCAGGAAGTGCACTTTGCCTTCAACTCGGCCGTGCTGACGGCGGACGACAAGGCCGCGCTCGACAAGATGATCCCGGACCTGAAGCGCCTGCACTTCATCAACGGCGAGATCCAGGGCCACACGGACTCGAAGGGCACCGCGGCCTACAACCAGAAGCTGTCGGAGCGCCGCGCCAAGGCGGTTGCCGACTACCTGGCTGCCCACGGCATCAACGAGGGTCGCGTGACCGTCGTTGGTTACGGCGAGACCATGCCGGTCGCCGACAACAAGACGGAAGAGGGCCGCGCCCACAACCGTCGCGTGGTTCTGCACCGCACCGACTGCGCCAAGTAAGACCGTCCGTCTTACCGTGAGTCACGATCCGGCCCCGCAAGGGGCCGGATTTTTTTATGGGCCGGCCGTTTGCACGACGGTGGCGATTCGGGGGGGCTGCGGGTGCGGTCGCCGGTGCCCGGCGGTCAGCCGGCGAGGCTGATGAAGCGATCCGCCCACTCGATGGCCTCGACATAGCAGGCGGCCAGCGTATCGTCCGGCAGATTCTCGAAGCGCATGGCGGCGGTGTCGCCGAGCTCCATCGCGATCACCGCCTTCAGCGCCGCGCCCTGCCGGCCCGTGTGCTCGCGCAGCGCCGCCTTCAGGTGGTCCGCGAGCGGCAGCTGCGCCAGGAGTGACTCCATGGGCGCCTCCATCATGACGTCGAGTGCCGAGAACAGCCCCACCGTGAAATAGGCGCCGGCATCGGGCAGGCGGGCGCGCTGCGCCATGAGCTCGCAGCTGCGCGCGCGAACGAGCACGGTCGTGACAAGGACCGACGCCTTGCTGCCCATCTTGGCCAGGGCGATCAGCCCCAGCCAGTTCTGGATGGTCACCATGCCAAGCGCGATGATGGCCTTGTCGATCGACTCGACCACCGCGGTCAGTCCGGTACCTGCCGCGTTGGCCCAGCGTAACAATGCAACTGAGAGCGCGACGTCGTTGCGGATGAGGGCCGCCATCTGTGCGACCGTCACGTCCGGCTCGTTAACGCGCGACAGGAGCTGCAGCACCGCGGCACGGTTAGGTCGCAGGGCGCGCGCGGTGTAAAGCTCGGGGTGGGCGAAGTAGTACCCCTGGAAGAGATCAAAGCCGAGATCCCGCAGCCGCGCGTACTCGTCCTGCGTCTCGACCTTTTCG
>CAITAM010000036.1 GCA_903890265.1 uncultured Pseudomonadota bacterium
AGGGCATTACTGGAATTCCAGTCCAGCGCCTTCGACCACTCGGCCACCTCTCCACGTCTTACCTGCCGGCCAGGGCGCCCGGACCGGAGGGACGACAGAGTAGCGGGGAATGCCCCGAGCGGCAAACCCGCCGCCGGCTCAGCCCGCGGGCGTCGCCTTCTCGGTGTAGTAGGCCGGCGGCGCGTCGCGGCAGGCGTCCCGCGGTGTCAGCTTCTTGCGCTCGCCCGGGACCTCCGGGATCGCCAGCGCGCCCTTGGTGTTCACCGGGGCGAGACCCTCCGGCAGCTTGAGCGCGGGCACGGACTTCGCGAGCTCGTAGGGTTGCGGTTCGTTGCAGTTCTCGCGCAGCGCGTGGCAACCGGTGAGCGGCAGCAGGGCAAGGGCGAGCGGCAGGAGGCGTGCTTTCATCAAAAGGGTACTCATTCGGCGTCATCCAGCGCCGCCGCGAGCAGCGCCGCGCTGACGGAGGCCTGGGCTTCGGCGGACAGCGGGGTCAGCGGCAGGCGGATCCCGGGACCAATCAGGCCCATCTGTTGCAATGCCCATTTGCTCGGAATGGGGTTGGGTTCGACAAAGAGCGCCTCGTGCAGCGGCGCGAGCGTCGCGTCAATGGCGTGCGCGGCCCGCGCGTCGCCGGACAGCGCGGCCGCGACCATCGTGCGCATGCGCCGCGGGGCGACGTTCGCGGTCACCGAGATCACGCCGCGCGCACCCGCGAGCAGCGCGCCGGCCGCGACGGGGTCGTCACCGGCCAGCACCACCATCCGACCCGCCACCAGCCGTACAAGTTCCGCGATCCGCTCGACACTCATGGTCGACTCCTTGATCGCGACAAGGTTGCGCCGCCCGGCCAGCGCCGCCACGGTGGCCGGCTTCAGGTCGACGGCGGTACGACCCGGCACGTTGTAGAGGATGACCGGCACCGGCGAGGCCTCGCCGATCGCGGTGTAGTGCGCGATGAGCCCTTCCTGCGTCGGCTTGTTGTAGTAGGGCGTGACCGCGAGCAGCGCGTCGGCGCCGGCCGCGGCAAAGCGGGCACCGCGGGCAATGCTGGTCGCCGTGGAGTTGGTGCCACTGCCGGCAATGATCGGCCGGTCGGCGGGAAAGAGCGCCCGCGCCGAGCGCACCAGCGTCTCGACCTCGGTCTCGGTCAGGGTCGCCGACTCGCCGGTGGTGCCGCCCACCACGAGCCCGCCCGTGCCGGCGATGGCATGCCAGTGCACGAGGCGCTCCCAGGCGGGCAGATCCACGTCCCCTGCCGCCGTCATCGGCGTCACTATGGCAACCAGACTGCCGTCGAAGGAAAACCCCATGCACGCTCCAAATATCAGGCTGCGCCGCATGTTAGGGGCAGGCTTACTGGGGCGCAAGGCGCGCCCGGGCGTTTCGTTTCCCTGCCGGGCAGGCGACGGGTACACTGGCCGGGAAGCGTACGCTTAAGCGCTGAAGTCGTAAGAATCCGGATGAAACAACTGCTCGCCGTGTCCGCCCTCGGGACTGACCGCACCGGAATGGTGCACGACCTCGCCCACCTGATCGCCGACTGCGGCGGCAACGTCCTCGAGAGCCGGATGACGGCGCTCGGCGCCGAATTCCTGATGTCCCTGCTGATCGCCGGCAACTGGCACGCGCTCGCCAAGCTCGAGACCGAGATCAAGAAGTACGGCACCGACAACGACCTCGTGCTCACGCTGAAGCGCACCGAGCCGCGTGCCGCGCGGACCGAGATGCTGCCCTACTCGGTCGACATCGTCTGCCTTGACCAGCCGGGAATCGTCGCGAGCGTGTCCGGGTTCTTTTCCGCGCGGGGCATCGACCTGTCGGAGTTCGACGGCCGCTCGTACACCGCCAACCACACCGGCGCGCCGATGTTTTCCGTGCGCATGATCGCGAACGTGCCCAATCGCATCCACCTTGGCGTGCTGCGCGAAGAATTCATGGACTTCTGTGACCAGATGAATCTCGACGCCATTCTAGAGCCCGTGAAATCCTGACATCCGCCGCCCAGGCGCGCGGCGGCCCCGAACACCCGAGAAGGACATCCATGAGCAAGGCAAAACTCGTGCTTGGCAAGAAAGCCCCGGACTTCACCGCCGACTCCACCGCCGGTTCCTGGCGCCTGAAGGACGCTGCCGGCAAGCACGTCGTGCTGTATTTCTACCCGCGCGACAACACCTCCGGCTGCACCAAGGAGGGCGAAGCCTTCCGTGACCATTACCCTGCCTTCAAGAAGGCCGGCGCCATTGTCGTTGGCGTGTCACCTGACACGGTGGCAAGTCACGAGAAATTCAAGGCAAAGTTCAGATTCCCGTTCGAGCTCCTCGCGGACCCCGAGCAGGAACTGTGCAACCTGTACGACGTGATCAAGGAAAAGAGCATGTACGGCAAGAAGTACATGGGCGTCGAGCGCAGCACGTTCCTGATCGACAGCGCGGGCGTGCTCAGGGCCGAGTGGCGCAAGGTCAAGGTGCCTGACCACGCCGAGGAAGTGCTGGCGGCCGTCAAGGCTCTCTGATTTAAGGACTGTATCTTGAAGCGAAGCAAGGATCCGAAACGCGCGCTGTTCGTGCTCGATACCAACGTGCTGATGCACGACCCGGCGGCGATCTTCCGCTTCGAGGAACATGACATCTACATACCGATGATCGTGCTCGAGGAGCTCGACGCCGGTAAGAAAGGCGTCTCGGAGTCCGCGCGCAATGTCCGTCAGGTCAGCCGCTTCCTCGACGAACTGATCGAAGGCGTACCGCAGGCGGCCATCGACAAGGGCGTGCCGCTGCCGTCCGTCCGCGGCTCGAACCACGGCAAGAACCCGCCCACCGGCCGGCTCTATTTCCAGACCCGGGCCCTGTCATCGGGCCTGCCGGAGCTACCCGGACGCGGCGCTGACAATGCCATCCTCGGGCAGGCACTTGCGCTGAAGCTCGAGCGCCCCGATACCCAGGTCACGCTCGTCTCGAAAGACATCAACCTGCGGATCAAGGCGGCCATCGTCGGCGTCCATGCCGAGGACTATTTCAGCGACAAGACCATCGAGGACGCCGATCTCCTCTACCGTGGCGTCCAGCCACTGCCCGGTGACTTCTGGGAGCGCCACGGCAAGGACATGACGTCGTGGAAGGAGCACGCGCGCACGTTCTACCGGCTGAGCGGGCCGGCCGTTCGTGAGTGGCACACGAACCTCTTTGTCTACGAGGACTCGCCGGACGGGGTCGAGGCGATCGTGCGTGCGATCGACAACGAGACCGCCGTACTCGAGCTCGTGCAGGACTTTCGTGCCGAGCGGCATAACGTCTGGGGCGTCACCGCACGCAACCGCGAGCAGAACTTCGCGCTCAACCTGCTGATGGACCCGGACATCGATCTTGTGACCGTGCTCGGCCCGGCGGGCACCGGCAAGACGCTCATGACGCTGGCGGCGGGCCTTGCCCAGACGCTCGACAGCAAGCGTTTCAACGAGATCATCATGACCCGCGTGACGATCCCGCTCGGCGAGGACATCGGCTTCCTGCCCGGCACCGAAGAAGAAAAAATGAATCCGTGGATGGGTGCGCTCGAAGACAACCTCGATGTGCTCAACACCACCGACGACGAGGCCGGCGAATGGGGTCGTGCCGCCACCCGCGATCTGGTGCGTTCACGGATCAAGGTCAAGTCGCTCAACTTCATGCGCGGCCGCACCTTCCTCAAGAAATACCTGATCATCGACGAGGCGCAGA
>CAITAM010000037.1 GCA_903890265.1 uncultured Pseudomonadota bacterium
GTGGGGGTACATGATTCGCTTCGGCGGCTGACGCCGCATCGCGCGTCCCGTTACCACCCTCGCTGCCACGCAGACGGAGCGATCCTCGCCCATGTCATATCGCTCCACCCGCCACGGCCGGCTCGCCCCGGTCCTGATGCTGCTGTCCGGGTTCGCCGGGCTCGGCTACCAGATCCTGTGGACGCAGCAGTTCGCGCTGTCGCTCGGCGCCGAGTCCGCCTCCGTGCTGGCCGTGGTCGCCGCGTTCTTCGCCGGCCTCGCGGCCGGCGCCTTGCTGTTCGGCGCGCGCATCGAATCCAGTCGCGACCCACGCCGCTGGTATGCCCTCGCCGAGGCCGTGATCGGCGCCTGGTGCCTGCTGCTGGTCGTCATTGCCGCGCCACTGACCGGCGCCGTGCTGACGCTGACCGGGCCGGCGCCGGCGCCGTGGTGGCAGTGGTCGGTGGCCTTCGGCACGACGTTCCTCTTGCTCTTGCCGGCGACCGCCGCCATGGGCGTCACGGTGCCGGCGATGGAGCGCATGACGGCCGACGGGCGGTCCGGCCGCCGCTCCATCGCCGGCCTCTACGCCATGAACACGCTGGGTGCCGTGGTCGGCGTGCTCGCCATTGCGCTCTGGCTCATTCCGGCGGCGGGCCTGCGCCTTTCGGTGCTGCTGTGCGCCGCCTGCAATGGCCTGGCCGCCGCCATCGCGTTCCTCGGCTGGCGAGGCGGGTCGCCGGTCCCGGCCTCTGCGGCGTCCGGGCAGGCCGGGGCACGGGCGGCGCTGCTCCGCCTCGCCGTCACGGGCTTCGTCGGCATCGGCTACGAGATGGTCGCGGTGCGCGTCCTGAGCCAGGTGGCCGAGGACACGGTCTACACCTTCGCGCTGCTGCTGGCCGTCTACCTGATCGGTACGACGCTCGGGGCCGCGCTGTACCGGCGCGCCGCGCCGGCGAGTGCGCCCGCCGGCACGCGGACCGCGCTCCTCGTCCTGCTGTCGCTCGCCTGCCTGGTGTCGACGGCGGGCCTCTACGGCGCAGAGTGGCTGCGGGACGGGGTGCTGCAACACGGCCCCGGCGGCCTTCTCGGTGCGCTCGCGGCGGAGGCGGCGATCGCCACCCTCGCCTTTGCGCTGCCGACCGTCGTCATGGGCGCGCTCTTCAGCCATTTGTGCAACGAGGCGCAGGCCCTCGGCGTGAGCTTTGGCCGCGCGATCGGCATCAACACGCTCGGGGCCGCGGTCGCCCCGGTTCTCGTCGGCGTGGTGCTGATTCCCTTGCTGGGGCTCAAGAACGTCCTCTTGCTGCTTGCCGCGCTCTACGCGCTGCTCGCGCTGACCGGCCGGCCGTTCTCGGTCGGCGCCTGGTCGGCGCTTGCCGCCTGCGCCGGCTTTGCTGCCATCGCGCCACGTCTCGCCTTCATCGATGTTCCGCAAGACGCCGAGGTCGTGAGCTACCGGGACGGACCGATGGCCTCGGTCAGCGTCGTCCGCGACACCTCGGGCGTGTCCCGGCTGCGCATCAACAACCGCCAGCAGGAAGGCGCCAACGCCGATCGGCGCGTCGACGGCCGCCAGGCCCTCCTGCCGCTCTTGCTGCA
>CAITAM010000038.1 GCA_903890265.1 uncultured Pseudomonadota bacterium
CCGACCTTCCGGCGGATGATCGGGGAGGGGGCCTTCCTCGAGTACGCGCAGGTTTTTGACAACTATTACGGGACGAGCGAGGCCGCGGTGGAGACCGAACTCGCGGCCGGCCACGACCTCATCCTCGAAATCGACTGGCAGGGAGCCGCCCAGGTGCGCCGCCGGCTGCCGGACTCCGTGCAGGTGTTCATCCTCCCACCGTCGCGCGAGGCGCTCGAGCAGCGCCTGCGGCAGCGCGGGACCGACGGCGACGAGGTGATCGCCCGCCGGCTCAAGGACTCGGTCACCGAACTGTCCCACTGGCGCGAGTTCCCGTTCGTGGTGGTCAATGACCGGTTCGACGACGCCCTCGCGGACCTGACGCGGCTGCTGCGCGGTGATTCGCGCGGCCTTGAGGCCTCGCGACCCGGTCTTGCCGACTTCGCTGCGGGACTGCTCGCGCAAACGCCGCAAAAATGATAGCCTACTAGGCCCTGTCCGCAGCCCATCCGCAAGGTTCACATGGCCCGCATTACCGTCGAAGACTGTCTTTCCCACGTCGAGAACATGTTCGAGCTCGTGCTGCTGGCCGCGAAGCGTGCGCGCCGGCTCTCCAACGGCGCCGACGCGCTGGTCGACTGGGAAAATGACAAATCGACCGTGGTGGCGCTGCGCGAGATCGCCGAGGGCAAGGTCCACCGCGACCTGCTGCTGGAGCCGGAGCCGGAGCCCGCGCCGCCGGTTGCGCCGCCCGACCACGGCATGGAACTGCCGTCTGACTTCCGTGCGCCCCAGTTCGGCCTCGGGGACTGATCGCCCCCACCCGCCACCGGTGACCCGCCCGCCATGGACTACGCGTCCTCCCTGCTGAATTTTCTGCCAGGGGGACGCCGGGCACCGGGCATCAGCCAGCTGCTCGCGAAGCTCGAGGGCTACCTGCCGCCGGCGCAGGTCGAGCTCGTCCAGGAAGCATTCGACGTCGCGAATGCCGCCCATCAGGGCCAGAAGCGCCTCTCGGGTGAGGCCTACATCACCCATCCCATTGCGGTCGCGAGCATCCTCGCCGAGCTGCACCTTGACGGACAGAGCATCTGTGCCGCGCTCCTGCACGACGTCATCGAGGACACGCCGACCGCCAAAGAGGAAATCACCGAGCGCTTCGGGCGCGAGGTCGCGGAACTGGTCGATGGCGTCTCCAAGCTGGACAAGGTCCAGTTCAAGAGCCGCAAGGAAGCGCAGGCCGAATCGTTCCGCAAGATGATGCTGGCCATGGTGCGCGACATCCGCGTCATCATGGTCAAGCTTGCCGATCGCACGCACAACATGCGCACCCTCGGCGCCATGCCGCCGCAGAAGCGGCGGCGCATTGCGCTCGAAACACTGGACATCTATGCCCCCATCGCCAACCGCCTTGGCATCCACTCCGTCAAGCTTGAACTCGAGGACCTCGGCTTCCAGGCCCTCTACCCGGCGCGCTACCGCGTGCTGCAGCGGGAACTGAAGCGCGCCCGGGGCAACCAGAAGGAGTTCCTGCCGAAGATCACGAGCAACATCGACGGTGGCCTGAAGAGGGCCGGCGTGAAAGGCATCGTCCAGGCGCGCGAGAAGCACCTCTACAGCGTGTTCCAGAAGATGCGGCGCAAGCGGGTACCGCTGGCGCAGATCATCGACGTGTACGGCATCCGCATCATCGTCGACGACGTCGATACCTGCTACCGCGTGCTCGGGGTCGTGCATGGCCTCTACAAGCCCATGCCCGGCCGATTCAAGGACTACATCGCGATTCCGCGGATCAACGGTTACCAGTCGCTGCACACGACGCTGTTCGGACCGAACGGCGTGCCGATCGAAGTGCAGATCCGTACGAGCGACATGCACCAGCTTGCGGAGCGGGGCATCGCCGCCCACTGGCAGTACAAAACCGGCGAGACCGAGCCTGGCTACCAGCAGGAGCGTGCCCGCGAGTGGCTGAAGAACCTCGTGCAGATGCAGGAGGGCGGCAATCCGGAAGAATTCCTCGAGAGCGTCCGGGTTGATCTCTTTCCGGACAAGGTCTACGTGTTCACGCCGAAGGGCGACATCCTGCGGCTGCCGCGGGGTGCCACCTGCGTCGACTTCGCCTTCGCCGTGCACACCGACATCGGCAACCGCTGCGTGGCAGCGAAGATCGACCGGCGCCTCGTGCCGCTGCGGACCGCACCCCGCAACGGCCAGACGGTCGAGATCATCACGGCCAAAGGCGCGCATCCGAATCCCGCCTGGACGAACTTCGTGGTCACCGCCAAGGCACGTGCCGCGATCCGGGCGTTCCTCAAGACCATGAAACAGGGCGAGGCCGTTGAGCTCGGCCGGCGCATGCTCGACCAGGCGCTGGGTGAATTCAAGCTGTCGCTGAAGGGCATTGACGCCGGCACCGCGGACCTCGTCGCGCGGGACCTTGGCTTCAGTGGCGAAGAAGGGCTGTACGAGCAGATCGGCCTGGGTGAACGCCTGGCGCCGCTCGTCGCGCGGCGCTTCCTGCCCAGTGACGCGACGCGCTCGTCCAGTGCCGAGCGCGATGCGGCCGGCTCGCTCGCCGTCGCCGGTACCGAGGGCCTGCTCGTGTCCTACGCCCGCTGCTGCTTTCCGATCCCCTACGAGCCGATCATCGCCTACCTCTCGGTCGGGCGTGGCGTCGTCATACACCGCGCCGAGTGCACGAACCTCGCCGGCTGGCACAAGCAGCCCGAAAAATGGCTGCCGGTCTCCTGGCAGCCGAAGCTCGAGCGGGAGTTTGCCTCGGAGCTTCGTATCGAAGTGGCCAACCGCGTCGGTGTGCTCGCGGCACTGGCCGCGAAGATCGCTGCGGTCGACACCAACATCAGTCACGTCACGGTCGTCGAGCGCGACGATCACAACTCGACGATCACCTTCGAGCTCCAGGTCCGCGACCGCAAGCACCTCGCCACGGTCATCAAGGCCATCCGGCGCATGCCGGACGTGCTGTCCGTGGAGCGGACGGCGAGCTGAGTCGCGGCGGCGTGACGGCAGCGGGCCGTTTGTGTCACGCTTGGCGCCGCCCGGGGAGGCGGTCTCAGCGGTCGCTGAATCGCGCCCCCCTATCCGAGGACGCCCATGAACCGCACCATCATTTCGACACCCGACGCCCCCGCCGCCATCGGCACGTACTCGCAGGCCGTGCGCGTCGGCGACACCGTCTACATCTCCGGCCAGATCCCGCTCGATCCGGCGACCAAGGAGCTCGTCAGCGGCGGCATGGAAGCCCAGGTACGGCGCGTGTTCGAGAACATGAAGGCGATCGCGGTGGCCGCCGGCGGCAGCCTCGATAACGCGGTACGGGTCACGATCTACCTGACGGACCTCAGCCATTTCGCGCTGGTCAACACCGTCATGGCCGAGTACTTCCAGGAGCCCTACCCGGCACGCGCGGCGCTCGGCGTCGCCTCGCTGCCCCGCGGCTCGGCGGTCGAGGCCGACTGCATACTCGCGCTCTGACCGCCGCCAGCGGTCAGCCGGTTCGCGACCACCGCAACCGCGCGTGACTTCGCGCCCCACCCCAGCCGTTCCGGTCGCACTCGACCGCCGCCCGGTCAGCCTGCTGAAGGGGGTGGGTGCGGCACTGGCCGACAAGCTGCAACGACTCGGTGTCGAGTCCGTCCAGGATCTCCTGTTCCTGCTGCCGACCCGCTACGAGGACCGTACGCGGGTCGTGCCGATCGGCGCGCTGAGGCACGGTGACCGGGCCGTTGTCGAAGGCGAGATCGAACTGGCCGAGGTCGTGTTCCGCCGGCGACGCCAGCTCCTCGTGCGGATCCGCGACGGCTCGGGATTCCTCACGCTGCGCTTTTTCTACTTCACGGCGGTACAGCAGGCGCAGCTGCAGCGCGGTGTCCGCCTGCGGCTGTACGGCGAAGCCCGGCGCGGCACGCTCGGCCTTGAAATCATGCACCCGGAGTACAGGCGCGCCGACGCCTTCGACGCGCAGCGCGTCGAGGACTCGCTGACGCCCGTGTACCCGACCACCGAGGGCGTGCAGCAGGGTCGCCTGCGTCTGCTCACCGCCCAGGCGCTGGACGCGGTCGACGAGGGCGCCATCAGCGACTACCTGCCACGGGCACTCCTCGCCGACCTTGAGCTGCCGAGCCTCGTCGACGCGCTCACCTACGTGCATCGTCCGCCGCCCGGTGCCGACGTCATGCTGCTCGCGTCAGGCACGCATCCGGCCCAGCGACGGCTCGCGTTCGAGGAGCTTCTCGCCCACCAGCTGTCGCTGCGCATGCTGCGCCGTGAGCTGAAGCGCGACCGCGCACACCCCATCGTCAGCGACGGACGGCTGGTGAGCGCCCTGCTGGGCGCGCTGCCCTTCGCACTGACGCGCGCCCAGGAGCGTGTGCTCGGGGACATCGCCACCGACCTTGCCTGTGACTCACCGATGCTGAGGCTCGTGCAGGGCGACGTCGGCTCCGGCAAGACCGTCGTGGCGGCCGCGGCGGCGGCCCGGGTGATCGAGTCGGGCTACCAGGTGGCCCTGATGGCACCGACCGAGCTGCTCGCCGAGCAGCACTGGCAGAACTTCGATCGCTGGTTCCGGGCCCTCAACGTGCCGGTTGCCCTGCTGACCGGCAAGCTGGCCACTCGCGCCCGACGCAGCGCCACCGAGGCGATCGCCACGGGCGACGTGTCGATCGCGGTCGGTACCCACGCCCTGTTCCAGGAGGGCGTGCGCTTCGCGCGCCTCGCACTCCTCGTGATCGACGAGCAGCACCGATTTGGCGTCGACCAGCGCATGGCGCTGCGCGCCAAGGGTGCGCACGAGGGCCATTACCCGCACCAGCTCGTCATGACGGCGACGCCCATCCCGCGCACGCTGGCGATGACGGCGTACGCCGATCTCGATGTGTCGGTCATCGACGAGCTGCCGCCCGGCCGCACGCCCGTCAAGACCGTCGCGCTGACCGAGTCGCGCCGGCAGGAGATCGTGCAGCGGATCAGTCACGCGATCGCCGCCGGCCGCCAGGCCTACTGGGTCTGCCCGCTCATCGAGGAGTCGGAGGAACTCGACTACGAGGCAGCCGAGGCGACGTTCGTCGCCCTGAAAGGCGCGCTGCCGACCGTGCGGATCGGCCTCCTGCACGGCCGGCTGAAGCCGCTCGAGAAGGAGCGCACGATGGCCGCGTTCAAGCGCCATGAGCTCGATCTCCTGGTCGCTACGACCGTGATCGAGGTGGGCGTGGACGTCCCCAATGCAACGCTCATGGTCATCGAGAATGCGGAGCGGATGGGCCTCGCGCAGCTGCATCAGCTGCGCGGACGCGTCGGGCGCGGTGCCGAGGAGAGCACCTGCGTGCTGCTCTACAAGAGTGGCATGTCGGCACTCGCCCGCGAGCGCCTGAACGTCATGCGTGAGACCAACGACGGCTTCCGGATCGCACGCCGGGATCTCGAGCTGCGTGGTCCCGGCGAACTGCTGGGCACGCGCCAGACCGGCCTTCTGACGATGCGCGTGGCGGAACTCGGCCGTGACGCGGACCTCCTGCCGCGCGTCCAGGAAGTCGCCGAAGTGCTGCTGGCCGAGCATCCGGCTACCATAGCGCCCCTGCTGAGGCGATGGATCGGCGGACGAGAACGCTATGGCAAAGTCTGACCCCGGCCACGACGCCCTGACGGCGCCGCTGCCGCTCGACCTGTGGACACCGTCACCGCCGGCGCTCACCGCGCCACTGGACTCGTGGCTCACGGAGCCCGGGCTGCTGACAGAGCGTCTGCGCACGCTGTCGACGGCGCCGCTGCGGCTGCGGGTCGTGCGCCAGGGGCTCATCGGCGCCGAGACCGTTGCCAGCGCGCCATTCGACCTGGGCGCCGGCAACGTGTTCGTGCGCGAGATCGAACTGTGCGTGGACGGCACGGCCTTCATCTTCGCG
>CAITAM010000039.1 GCA_903890265.1 uncultured Pseudomonadota bacterium
TCCGCCCGACCGGCGGCAGGAATCGCCGCAGGGGCAGCACCAGGGGGTTCGTGACCTTCACGACGAACTGCGCGAAGGGGTTGCGGAAATCGGCGCGGACGAGCTGCATCAGGTAGCGGAGGAGAAATATCGCGACCACTGCCGCGAGGACCTGGATGAATGTGTGCAGCAGGAAGTTCAGTTCGGCCATGGATATCCCGTGGTTGCAGGCAAAGAATCAGCGTGCACCGAACTCGTCGGCGAGCTCGGCAGCCCGATCGGCGGCGGCCCGTACCGCCGCATTGACGATACCACGCAGGTCCCGGCCCTCAAGGACCGCCAGCGCCGCTGCGGTCGTACCACCGGCCGAGGTCACCGACGCCCGAAGCTCGGCGCAGGACTGACCAGACTCGTCGGCCAGTCGGGCAGTGCCCAGTGCCGTGCCGATCGCGAGCCGGCTCGCCGTGACGGGGCTCAGCCCGGCGTCGACGGCCGCGGCCTCGAGGAGTTCGATCAGGCGCAGGAAGTACGCGGGTCCGCTGCCGGAGATCGCGGTGGCAACATCGACCGCCGCGTCGGACTCGACCCAGACCGTGCTGCCCACGGCGGCGAGCAGCTGCTCAGCCAGCCGCCGCTGCGCGGCGTCCACCATTGGGCTGGCAAAGAGCGCGGTCACTCCCGCGCCGACGAGCGCGGGCCGGTTGGGCATTGCGCGGACGACCGATGCCGTCGGTCCGAGCCAGCGCTCAAGGTCGCTGGCGCGTATGCCGGCCGCCACCGAGATCACCAGCGGCCGGCGGGCGGGCGCGAGTGCCGCGAGGCCCCGCGCGACCTCGGGCATCTGCTGCGGCTTGACGGCCAGCACCCAGACGTCCGCGGCGGCCGCCACCGCGTCGTTATCGGCGCTGACCCTAAGGCCCGGGAAGTCAGCCGCCAGCGCCCGGCGCTGCGGCTCGTAGGGATCGGCCACCGACAGCGCGAGGTGATCGCTCCCCGCGGAGCGCAGCCCCGCGATCAGCGCACGTGACATCTGTCCGCCGCCAATGAACGCGATCTGCAACGGCGGATTCGTGGCTGGAGTCGATACGCTTGTCGTCATGCCGTACTGCCTTTGGGTGGCCGTGCGCCGAAAATGGCCGACCCTACCCGGACGTGCGTCGCGCCTTCCGCGATCGCAACCTCGAAATCGTCGCTCATGCCCATCGACAGGCAGTCGAGCCGGTGGCCTGCCGCGTTCAGCTCGTCGCGCAGTTCGCGAAGCTGCCGGAAATACCGCCGCTGCCGGTCCGGGTCGCTGGTCGGAGGCGGGATGCACATCAGGCCGCGCAGCACGAGTCGGGGCAGACCGCCGACCACGGCAGCGAGCGACAGCAGCTCGTCGGGTCCGACACCACCCTTGCCCGGTTCCGGCTCGAGGAGGACCTGAAGGCAGACGGCGAGCGGCGGCAGGTCGGCCGGGCGCTGGCTCGCCAGGCGCTCGGCCACCCGTGGCCGGTCGACCGTGTGGACCCAGTCAAAGTGAGCCGCCGCGGGTCGCGTCTTGTTGGCCTGGAGCTGACCGATGTAGTGCCAGACCGTGCCGTCGCGCGGTACGAGGTCCTGCTTATCAATGCCTTCCTGCAGGTAGTTCTCGCCAAAATCGGTCGCGCCCAGGAGACGGGCCGCCGCCACAACCTCGCCGGGCTGGGTCTTCGACACGGCGATCAGCGTCACGGACTGGGGCAGCCTGCCGACCGCGACGGCCGCTCGCGCGATTCGGTCGCGCACAGTCGCCAGGTTGGCCGCCAAAAACTGCGGACTCGTTAACATATTGGACTAGGGGTCCCTTGGCTATACTCGTTCTCGCCCATTGCCGGGCCTGAGGCGCCGTCGCGCCCCTTCAGGCCTGCGCCCGGAGACTGCATGGCCGTCGATATTGCCCAGATGCTCGCCTTCGCTGTCAAAAACGGCGCGTCCGACCTGCACCTCTCTGCGGGCATGCCGCCCATGATCCGCGTCGACGGCGACATGAAGCGGATCAACATGCCGCCGCTCGCCCATAAAGAAGTGCACGCCATGGTGTACGACATTATGAACGACAAGCAGCGAAAGGCGTACGAAGAGTTTTACGAAACGGACTTCTCGTTCGAGATCCCGAAGCTGGCCCGCTTTCGCGTCAACGCGTTCAACCAGAACCGCGGCGCCGGCGCCGTGTTCCGCAGCATTCCCTCGGTCGTGATGTCGCTCGATGACCTCAATGCGCCCAAGGTGTTCAAGGATCTCTGCATGCTGCCGCGCGGCCTTGTCCTGGTCACCGGGCCAACCGGTTCAGGCAAGTCGACGACCCTCGCAGCGATGATCGACTACTGCAACGAGAACCGTCCGGACCACATCATCACCATTGAGGACCCGATCGAATTCGTCCATGAATCACGCACCTGCCTGATCAACCAGCGCGAGGTCCACCGCGATACCCAGGGCTTCGAGAACGCGCTGCGGTCTGCACTGCGCGAGGACCCGGACGTGATCCTGGTGGGCGAAATGCGTGACCTTGAGACCATCCGCCTCGCGCTGACGGCCGCGGAGACCGGACACCTCGTCTTTGGCACGCTGCACACGAGCTCGGCGGCCAAGACCATCGACCGCGTGGTCGACGTGTTCCCGGCCGCAGAAAAGGAGATGGTCCGTTCGATGCTCTCGGAGAGCCTGCGGGCGGTCATCACCCAGACCCTGATGAAGCGGATTGGCGGCGGCCGTATCGCCGCGCATGAAATCATGATCGGCACCCCAGCCATCCGAAACCTCATTCGGGAAGGCAAGGTGGCCCAGATGTACTCGGCCATCCAGACCGGCCAGCAGGTCGGCATGCAGACGCTCGACCAGTGTCTCCAGGAACTCGTCGCGCGCTCGATCGTGACCAAGGAAGAGGCACGCTACAAGGCCGCCAACAAGGACTCGATCTAGTGTCCGGCTCCCGGACTCGGTTTTTGGGAAACAAACATGGATCGTGAGCAAGCAATACGCCTGATGCAGGACCTCCTGCGGCGCATGGTGGAGGTCAAGGGCTCCGACCTGTTCATTACGGCCGGCCTCGCGCCGGCGATCAAGATCGACGGGGAGATCCGTCCGCAGGGCGAGACCCGGCTGTCGCCCGAGGCCGCCGCCGTCCTGGTGCGCGGCATCATGAACGACCGCCAGACCCGGGAGTTCGACGCGACCAAGGAATGCAATTTCGCGATCGCACCACCGGGTATCGGCCGGTTCCGCGTCAGCGCCTTCGTCCAGCAGAGCATGACCGGATGCGTAATCCGTACCATCAACGTGAAGATCCCGACCCTTGAGGATCTCGAGCTTAGCCCGGTCCTGAAGGACATCGTGATGTCCAAGCGGGGGCTCGTCATCGTCGTCGGTGGCACCGGATCCGGCAAGTCGACGACCCTCGCCGCGATGATCAATCATCGGAACGAAAATACCCGGGGCCACATCGTCACGATCGAGGACCCGGTTGAATACGTCCACTCCCACAAAGGCTGCGTGATCACTCACCGAGAAGTGGGGGTTGATACGGAGAACTGGGGAGTCGCGCTGCGCAATACGCTGCGTCAGGCGCCTGACGTGATCCTGATCGGCGAGATCCGTGACCGCGAGACGATGGAGTACGGCATCCAGTTCGCGGAAACAGGGCACCTCGTGCTTGCCACATTGCACGCCAATTCGGCAAACCAGGCGCTCGATCGCGTGATCAACTTCTTCCCCGAGGAGAAGCGCGAGCAGGTGCTCATGGATCTTTCGCTCAACATCCGCGCGCTGGTATCGCAGCGCCTAATCCCGCGCCAGGAGGGTGCCGGGCGGGTGGCGGCTATGGAGATCATGCTCAACTCGCCGCTGATTGCCGACCTCATCTTCAAGGGCGAGGTGTCGCAGATCAAGGAGGTCATGTCGCGTTCAAATCGTTCGGGCATGCAGACGTTTGATCAGTCGCTGTTTGATCTGTACGAGGCGCGCCTTATTACGATCGAGGAGGCGCTGCGCAACGCGGACTCCAAGAACGAGCTGCGGCTGCGCGTCAAGCTCGAGAGCAAGCGTCGTGATGCGTTCGTCGGCGAGGATGCAAGCCACCTGAGGATCGTCGATGAGAAGCAGGGTCATGGCTTCTGAGCCAGCCGGCACGGCTGGGGAGGCCGCATCGCCCGATGCAGTTGCAACCCGTCTCAATACGAAGCCGCTCTTCAAGCTCATGGTGGAGAAGCGGGCGTCCGATCTCTTCTTTACGTCCTATGCGCCCGTCAAGATCAAGATTGAAGGGCAGATCTTCCCCGTTAACAAGCAGATCCTGACCCCGGAAATCGTCAAGCAGGCCGCGTACGGACTGATGACACCCGAGCAGGTCGAGTACTTCGAGGAGGAGCTCGAGATCGACTTTGCGATCTCGGAGCCTGGCCTCGGACGCTTTCGCGTTAACGTGTTTTTTCAGCGTGGCTATCCGGCCATCGTGCTCCGCTACATCACGGCAGACATGCCGAAACTCGAGACGCTCGGCCTCCCGGACGTTCTGCGGGACCTGATCATGCTGAAGCGGGGCCTGATCCTGATGGTCGGTGCCGCCGGTGCAGGCAAGTCAACTACGCTCGCCGCGCTGATCAATCACCGCAACGAGAACGCGTCGGATCACATCCTCACCATTGAAGATCCTATCGAATTTCTCCATACCAACAAGAAGTCAATCGTCAACCAGCGTGAAGTGGGGCTGGACACGAAGTCTTATCACCGTGCGCTGCGCAGTGCGATGCGGGCGGCTCCCGATGTCATTTTGATCGGTGAGATTCGCGATCGCGAGACCATGGAGGCGGCGCTCGCGCTGGCGGGCACCGGCCATCTCTGCATAGCGACGCTGCACGCGAATAACTGTGCCGAGACGCTCGACCGGATCATCAATATGTTCCCGAGAGTCCAGCACGAGCAGATTTATCTGGACCTGTCCCAGTATCTGCGCGCGATCCTTGCGCAGCGCCTGGTCCGCGATAAGCAGGACCGGCTTGCTGCAGCGATGGAGGTCCTGATCAACACGCCCTACATGGGCGAGCTCGTCAAGAAAGGGGATATCTCGGGTATCAAGGAAGCGCTGCGCTCGAGCAAGGAGCGCGGTATCCAGAACTTCGACACGGCGCTCTATGCGCTGTACACCGCGGGTCGTGTCACGCTGGAGGAGGCTCTCGCGAATGCCGACTCCCGGACCAATCTCGAGGCGAGAATCAACTTCGGCTGAGGCTCAGCTGTACTGCTCCGGAAATACGGAGCGCGCCTCGAATACCGGCCCGTCGACGCAGACGCGCTTCATCGCGGGACCGGTCGGCGTCTCCACCCGCACCGCGCAGCCCGCGCAGCCGCCCACCGCACACGCCATGAATTCCTCAAGGGACACCTGCGCAGGGACCCCGAAGCGGGCAGCGACGGCGGCAACCGCCCGCAGCATCGGGGTCGGACCGCAGGCGAAAATCTCGGTCTCCTTCAGCGCAGTCTCGGGGAGCGCTGCGAGCCAGGTCGCGGCCAGTTCCGTAACGAATCCGTCGAAGCACCCGGGATAGCCCTGCTTCGTGGCCAGCCTGCACGGAATGCCCCAGTCATCGAGCAGCGGCATGGTCGCAATGGTGTCGGGCGGTAGCCCGGGCAGCAGCAGTGTCGACGGTCGCTCCCGGAACGGGAACGGGATCTCCGAGCCCATGAAAACGACCGGGCGCTGCCCCGGCAGGTCGCGCAGGTGCTCGGCAAGGAACACCATTGGCGGTATGCCGACGCCGCCGCCGATCAGCACGCGGTGCGGCCGCGTGGCGTTGACCGAAAAGCCCTGGCCGATTGGACCGAGGCAGCTCAGGGAGTCGCCGGGTCGGGCCTGAGCGAGGCGCGCCAGGCCTTTGCCGACCACCTTGTAGAGTATCTCGATCCAGCCCGCCTCCCGGTCGACCCGCTGGATCGACAGCGGCCTGCGCATCGGAAGGTCATCCGCACAGCGCACGTGAACGAAGCTGCCGGGTGTCGCGTGGCTCGCGCACTTCGGCGCTGACAGCCGGCAGACGTACTGCTCATCCGGCCACGCTTCCTGGGTGAGCAGCGTTGCGTCCTCGAGGAAAATCGTGCCGCGGTGTGGTTTGGCCGGCGCTGCGCTCATCGCGCTACACCGCGCTTCAGTCGGTTTTCTATCAGCGTCTCCAGCACGGCCATCCGGACCGCGACCCCGTTGGTGACCTGGGCGCGGATGACGGCCGCCGGTCCGTCGGCGACGTCGTTCGCGATTTCAACCCCGCGATTCATCGGCCCCGGATGCATCACGATCACCTCGGGACGGGCGAGCTTCAGGCGGGCCCGGGTCAAGCCCCATTGATCAAAATAGGACCTATCATCGGGAATGGACGTTCCGGTCAGTCGCTCCTTCTGGATTCTGAGCATCATCACGACGTCCGCGTGCGCGATGCCGTCCTCGAAGTGCGTGTGACGTACCGCGCCCTTGAACTCGTCGGCATCGGGCATCAGTCCCTCCGGCGCGACGATACGGATCTCGCCGACCTCGAGGGTGCTGAGGGCGCGAAAGCTCGACCGGGCGACTCGCGAGTGCCGGATATCGCCCACGATGGCGACGACCAGATCGCGGAATCCGCCCTTGAACTGGAGAATGGTCAGCGCGTCCAGCAGTCCCTGGGTCGGATGGGACAGATGGGCCTCACCGGCGGAGACGACGGATACATGACTCTGCACGTGCTCGGCCACGTACTGGCAGACACCCGGTTCTGCGTCGCGGATGACAAAAACGTCCACGCACATGGCCTGCAGCGTGTAGATGGTATCGAGCACCGTCTCGCCCTTGACGCGCGACGAGAGGCTGATATCCAGATTGAGCGAGTCCGCGCCGAGGCGGCGCGCTGCGAGCTCAAAGGAGGCCCGGGTGCGCGTCGATGGCTCGGTGAACATGTTCGCGACCGTGACGCCCTCGAGCACGCGGCTGCGTGCCGGGATTTCGCCGGGGGAGCGGACGAAGGTCTGCGCGCGATCGAGGATTTCCCGCAGTTGGTCGCGCGGCAGGCCGTCGAGGGTCGTCAGGTGGCGCAGCCGGCCGTCACCGTCGTGTTGGGAAAATGCAGTCATGGGCGCTGCTGCGATCCTTCTCTTAGCCACTGTTCCAGCACCACGCACGCGGCGACCGGATCGACATCACCGCGACGCACCCGTCGCACGCGCTCGCCGCTGGCGCGCTGCGAGCGAAGCCTGTCTTCTGCCTCGCGCGAGGACAGGCGCTCATCGACCTCGACCACGTCGAGGCCGAAGCGCCGGGTGAGCTCGGCACAGAATTCCCGAACTCGGTCAACGAGGACACCGTCACTGCCATCCATATTATAGGGCATGCCAACCACGAAGAGGGCCGGCTGCCATTGCCGCACGAAGGTGCCGAGGGCCTGCCAGTCAGGAACTCCGCCATGCGCCGCGACCGTACCGAGTGGCTGGGCGGTTCCGGTGAGCGTGTGCCCGGCGGCCACGCCGATACGCCGTTCACCGTAGTCGAGACCGAGCGCGAGACGAGGGGAAGCGCCCGGGTTCTCAGGCATGCCCGGCGCTAGCGGAAATTCGCCCGAGGTCCACCCCAAGCAGGCGCGCCGCGGCGTGCCAGCGTTGCTCGAAGGGCACGTCAAAGATGATGCTGCTGTCATCGGCAGGAACGTTGAGCCAGGCGTTCGAACGGATTTCATCCTCGAGCTGCCCGGCCTCCCAGCCCGCGTACCCCAGCGCCATCACGGTCTGGCGCGGGCCCTGGCCGCCGGCCATCGCGACCAGAATGTCTCGGGAGGTTGTCACGTGCAGGGTGTCCGATACTTTCAGCGTCGAATCCCACTCGCCATCGGGGACGTGCAGCACGAATCCCCGGTCACCCTGTACAGGACCGCCGCGAAGGATGCGCTGGTCGGCGCGGCTCTGACCGTGCTGCGGCAGGTCAAGCTGTTCGAAGACGTCACCGAGGCGCATCGACAGCGGTCTGTTGAGGACGATGCCAAGGGCGCCACGGGCGTTGTGCTCGCAGATCAGCGTCACGGTCTGCGCAAAATTCGGGTCCGCGAGCGAGGGCATCGCGACGAGAAACTGGTTGTGCAGGTATCCGGCGAGCATGGTGCAAAGTATCCAGCGCGTCGGGATCGCAGACAAGCGCCGCGTGGGTTACTGCGTATCGCCGGGCACGCGGACCGTGGACTCCACCGGAGCGCCGTCTTGGAACTGCCATTCGTACGTCAGGCGCAGGGCGTCGTGCTTGGCCTCGAGTCGCGGCGGGAACGGGGGGAAGGGAGCGGCCAGCTTCAGGATCGCGAGTGCCGCCTGGTCAAGCTCGGCGTAACCACTCGACCGCCGGATCCGGGCCTGGCCCAGCGTTCCATCCGCCAGAATCTGCACTTCAAGTACGGGATTACCGGACGCCGCGCGGTGCGCCGCGGCCTGCATGGGGTAGTTCATGGTGCCCAGGCTCTCGATACGACGACGCCATCCGTCGAGGTAGACGGCGACGCTCGATTCACGGGTATTCGGCGTCACCAGCAGCTCCCGAGTCGGCTCACCCCGCAAGCGGAACTCGTCGCCGGTGTGGGTAATCGCCGCGCTCTGCGCCAGCGACTCCATGACAAAGGGTGAGCCCTGCCGCACACCCGAACTGCCCGACAGGTAACGCTCCTCCGTGTCGTCACGGGTGCGCGATTCGAGCAGGGTCACCTCCTCGCCGTCCCGGCCCTCCGCCGTGCCCGTGCCGCTGCTGCCGTCCACCATCCCGGGGCCGGCGGCACTCGGTGCCGCAATTCGCGGCGCGTCGAGCCCGCGGGTGTCCTTTGCCGTGCCGGCGCCGTGCTGGTTCACCTGTGCCAGGTAGTCGGCAGACGCGTTGGGCGTGTTTTCGGGCGTCGGGTCCTCGACGACCATGACTTCCAGTGAGGGAGCCTCGCCGAAAAGCGCCGACGGCGCACCAAATGACACGCCGAGAATGACGATCGCGTGGAGCGTCGCCACCAGGAACAGCGTCGTCATCAGTCGGTCGCGAACGGGTGGCGCAGCCTGCCGGCGACCGGCGAGCTCCTCGACTGTCACGGCACGTCCGGCGCTGGTCACGGGCGCTGCGCCTGCCTTGTGGCGAGTCGCCGTTCGATCGCCGCGTAAAGGAGCCCGCCAATATCGAGGCCGAACTGCTTGTCGAGTTCGCGTATGCCGGTTGGGCTCGTCACATTGATTTCGGTGACGAAGCCACCGATGACGTCCAGCCCGACAAAGATCATGCCCAGATCCCTGAGGCGCGGTCCGATGACGGACGCGAGCCAGCGGTCACGGTCGTTGAGTTCGCGGCCGACGCCGGTCGCGCCTGCCGCCAGGTTTCCGCGATGGTCGGCGGCCGACGGGATCCGTGCCAGCGCGTGGGAGACGGGCTCGCCGTCCACGATGATGACCCTCGAGTCGCCGGTGGTAACGATTTCCGGCAGGTAGCGCTGCACGATGGCAAAGCGCTCGCCGTACTGTGTCAATGTCTCGAACACGACGTTTTCGTTCTTATCGCCGGATTCGACGACGAAAATCGACCGCCCGCCCATGCCGTCAAGGGGCTTCACGACCACCTTGCCGTGCTCGCGGACGAAAGCCCGCATGTCGTCATGGCGGCGGGTGATCAGGGTCGGCGCACAGCACTCCGGAAACCAGGCCGTGTAGACCTTCTCGTTCATGTCCCGCAGGCCCTGCGGGCGGTTGATGACCAGCGTTCCGGCGAGTTCCGCGCGTTCCAGGATGTAGGTCGTATAGACGTACTCCGTATCGAACGGGGGGTCTTTGCGCATCAGCAGGACATCCAGCGACGACAAGGGCATCGCCTCGGATTCGCCGAGCGAGTACCAATCGGTCAGGGAGTCCCGAACGGCGAGCGGGCGGACCTGCGCGAAGGCCACGCCGTCGCGCAGCCACAGGTGCCGCTGCTCCATGTAGAAGAGTTCGGCACCGCCACGCGCAGCCGCGAGCAGCATGGCCAGGGTCGAGTCCTTTGCGGGCTTGATCTGCCCGATGGGGTCCATAACAACGCCCAGACGTACGGCGCCGGTCATCAGCGGTCTCCCGATGCGGTTTTGTCGCTCGACATGTGAAAAGTGTGACACCCGTCATGCCTTGGCGGGTGGGTGGACATAGTACACCTGTAGGGCCGTTCGGCGCCGCGGTCCGACCGGGGTCTGTGTTTGCCAAAATGTGAAGCTGATCCGCTGCGTAGCGTGGCCGCGCGGCGACCGATATGTTAAAAACTAGGGACGGTTTGCACTCGCGCGCCACAGCCGCCCGTGCGCCACCTGTGCCGGCAGCGAGACTGCCCTGAGGGACCTTCGCGATGGACAACGGAGCACAAGCGGTAACGGCAAAGAGCCGCCTGGCAGGACTGAAGGTTCTCGTCATCGACGACAGCAAGACCATCCGGCGGACGGCGGAAACGCTCCTCGCCAAGGAAGGTTGCGAGGTGTTCACGGCCGTGGACGGATTCGACGCGCTGTCAAAGATTGCCGACCATCAGCCGGACATCGTCTTCGTGGACATCATGATGCCGCGACTGGATGGCTACCAGACTTGCTCGTTGATCAAGCACAACAAGGTGTTCCGCTCCATTCCGGTGATCATGCTGTCCTCGAAGGACGGGCTGTTCGACCGAGCGCGGGGCAGGATCGTCGGCTCCGAGCATTACCTGACCAAGCCTTTTACACGCGACGAGTTGCTCGGCGCCATCGAAAGCCACGTTCCGCCGCCGCCGGGTGCCGGTTAACCAGACTGGGAGAGCAGCAACATGGCCCTCATCCTGATCGTCGACGACTCACCGACCGAGGTGCACGTCATCCGGCGCGCGCTGGAGCAGCACGGCTTTCAGACCGCGTCTGCCGGTGACGGAGCCGAGGGCGTCCGGCTCGCCAAAGAGATGAAACCGGATCTGATCTTCATGGACATCGTGATGCCCGGCATAAACGGCTACCAGGCGACGCGCACGCTCGCGCAGGATCCCGACACGCGCAAGATTCCGGTCATCATGGTGACCAGCAAATCGCAGCCCACCGACCGGGTCTGGGGCATGCGTCAGGGTGCGTTCGATTACCTGGTCAAGCCGGTGTCGGCCGAGACGCTCGTCGAGAAGGCGCAGGCCGCGCTCGCGGGCTAAGGCGCGATGAGCACCGCGCAATCCCTCCGCGACCTTCGCGATAACCCATTCGAGCTGCTGAAGGAACTCGAGCGCCGGGGCAGGCACGCGGCCAATGCCGGCGAGGCCAATCCCGAAGGTCGGGAATGGGTGGGTGTCGCGTTTCGGCTCGGTGGTGACACGCTGCTCGTCGCCCGCGACGAGACGCGGGAGATCCTTGCCGTGCCGCCAGGGCTTACCCGGGTGCCAGGCGCCCGCCCTTGGATTCGCGGCCTCACCAACGTTCGGGGCCAATTGCTGCCGATCATCGATCTGCGTCAGTACCTCGGCAGTGGCGTTACGCCAGCGGCGCGCACCGCGCGCGTCATCGTTGCCAACCACCGGGACATTCCTGCCGGCCTCCTGGTCGATGAAGTCCTCGGCTTCCGCCGTTTTGTTGACTCAGAATTTACGGATGAGCCGCCGCCGACACTGATCCGCACCGATCGCTACCTCGCAGGAGCTTTTCGCCGCGGGTCGGAGACGTGGCCAGTGATCAGCCTCAAGCTCCTGGTAGAAAGCCCGAGCTTCATGCAGGCCGCCGTCTGATGCCTGCCAGGGACAAGGTACGTACACCATGACTAGCTACAGTGAACGTCAGCCGGGTGACGCGGGGCCTCTGCCGAGATTCCTATACGTATCGCTTGCGGCCGGTGCTGCGGCCGTCATTCTGGTGGTCGTCGATATGGTGGTCGGCGCCGGCGCTGGCCTGCGCCTCCTTGGGGCGCTCGCCGCCGTTGCCGCCACGATCGGCGCCGTGTCGGCCTGGCTTGCCCTCAAGCAGTACGAGAGTGCATCGAGCGAGCGGGCCGCGGCTGCGCAGCA
>CAITAM010000040.1 GCA_903890265.1 uncultured Pseudomonadota bacterium
ACCAGGGCCATGACGACAACGCCCTGAACCCCGCCCTCGAGTCGACGTACGCGTTCATCGACCGGGTGCTGGCCTCGCTCGCCGCGGCCTACCGCGAGGCGGGCGTGCCGCCGGGCGCGGTGCACGGCGGCGGTGACGAGTTGCCGGCCGGGGTCTGGGAGGGCTCGCCGGCCTGCGCCCGACGCGTGGCCGAACTCGGGCTCGGGTCGGTGGCGGACCTGAAAGGCTACTTTGCGCGGCGCGTGCTCGCGATCGCGCGCGACCACGGCCTCCGGGTCGCCGGCTGGGAACAGTTCGGGCTGCGCGCGTCGCCGGCGCCCGCGACCAATCCCCCGCCGGTCCCGGCGCCGCCCGCGGTCCTGGTACCGGACGACGGCCTCGTCGGTGACGATGTCACGCTGTACGTCTGGAACGATCTCGCGGGCGGTGACGACCTCGCGTACCGGCTCGCCAACGCAGGCTACCGCGTGATCCTGGCGGGTGCGAGCCACCTCTACCTCGACATGGCCCACGAGGACCGGGCCGAGGAGCCGGGGCTCAACTGGGCGCCGTCGATCCCGGTCCGGCGCATCTACGACTTCGTGCCGTTCAACAGCGCCTGGCCATCGGCCCCGGTGACCGCGCCGAGTACTGCCGGCCGCGCCCGGATCCTCGGCCTCGAGGCGCAGCTGTTCGGTGAGACGGTGCGCAGCGAAGAGCGCCTCGATTACCTCCTGATGCCGAGGCTCGTGGCCGTCGCGGAGCGCGCGTGGGCCGCGGAGCCCCGCTGGGTCGACGTCGCCGAGCCCGCCGCGGCCGCGACGCGCCACCGCGAGGACTGGGCGGTGTTCATGAACCAGCTCGCAAAGCAGGTGCTCGCCCGCCTCGACCTTGAGGGCAGCGGCATCCGCTATCGCCTGCCACCGCCAGGTATCGTGCGGGACGGTCCGGTGATCCGGGCGAATCACGCCTACCCGGGCTATCGGCTGCGCTACACGACCGACGGCAGCGAGCCGACGTCGAGCAGCCCGGAACTCAGCGGGCCGCTGCCGGCGCGCGGCCGGGTGACGGTCGCGGCGTTTGCGCCGGACGGCCGCGCCGGGCGCAGCGCGAGCATTACCGTTGCGGAGTGAGCCGACGCCTGGACGGGCCGCGGGGAGCGAACGGATGGAGTCGACGATCGACGTCGTAGCGCCCCTGCCCGGCTGGATCCTGCCCCTGGCCGACGTGCCCGATCCGGTGTTCTCGGCCGGCCTCGCCGGTGACGGGCTCGCGATCGACCCGACGGGCGGCACCGTGCACGCGCCCTGCGCCGGAACCGTCGTGTGGCCGCCGTCCAGCGCCCATGCGGTGACGCTGCACCTGCCGGTGGGTGACCTGCTGATCCACGTCGGCATCGACACGGTGACACTCGCTGGCGACCTGTTCCACCGCCTCGTTGCCGACGGTGCTGACGTCGTCGCCGGCCAGCCGCTGCTCGCCTTTGATCTTGATCGGGTGGTCCGCGAGGCGAAAAGCGCCGTCACCCCGATCGTCTTTGCCGGCCGCGGCGGCGGCACGATCGCGTGGAAGGCCGCGCCGGGTCGGATCGAGACCGGCTCGCCGCTGTTACGGATAGCGGCGGGTCATGCCATCCCAGGTCATGCGAGCGCAGGTCATGCCACCGATGCCGGACCAGCACCGCCCGGAGGAGGCCTCGAGGCATCGTTTCGCGTTCCGTTCGAACACGGCCTTCACGCGCGGCCGGCGGCGCGCCTCGTCGCCGCGCTGAAACCCCATGCCGCCGAGGTCACGGTACGCTGTCGGGGCCGCACGGCGAGCGCGCACAGCCCGGTCGCGCTGATGACGCTCGGCCTTAACCAGGGCGATACGGTCCTCGTGCACGCAGAAGGATCAGACGCCGCGGCGGCGCTCGAGGCCGTCGCCACCCTGCTCGCCCGCGTGCCGTCGCCGTCGTCGTCGCCTTCGTCGTCACGGGTGGCAGCGTCGCCGGTCGTGGCGCCGGCGGCCGGCACTCAGCTGGCCGCGGTGATCGCCGCCCCCGGCCTCGCGCGCGGCACGGCGGTGCCCTTGCAGTCGGCGCGTCTCGTCGCGGGCCCGGCGCTCGGCGATCCCGCGCACGAGCGCCGGCGCCTGACCGCCGCGCGGGCCGATGTCGATGCCGCGCTCGCCCGTCTCGCCACGCGCGATGCGGGGCCCGGGATTTTCGCCGCGCACCGGGCGCTGCTCGCCGATCCCTCGCTCGTCGCGGCCGCCGAGGCGCGCATCGCCGCGGGCGCATCGGCCGGTGCCGCGTGGGCGGAGGCGATCGGGGCGGCCGGCCGCGCGTTTGCTGACGCGGGCGAGGACTATCTAAACGCACGGCGCGCGGATCTCCTCGATCTCGAGCAGCAGGTGTTGGCCGCCCTCGCCGGCGGCGACCCGGCCCTGCAGCATGAACTCCCGGAACACGCCGTCGTCGTCGCCGACGATCTCCTGCCCTCGCAGCTGCTGGCACTCGATGCCACGCGCGTTGCCGCGGTGGTCACGGCCGCCGGTGGTCCGACGGCGCACGTCGCGATCCTCGCCGCGGCACGCGGCCTGCCGATGCTCGTGGCGGCGGGGCCGGCGGTGCTCGCGATCGCGCCCGGCACGCCACTCATCGTTGATGCGGACACGGGCTGCGTGCACGTAGCGCCCGGGGAGTCGGCGTGGGAAGAGGTCGGCGCGCGACTTGCCACGCAGCGCGCCGCCGCCAGTCGGGAGCGGGCCGAGGCCGCGGCACCGGCCTCGACCCGCGACGGACGACGCGTTCACGTGCACGTCAACCTGGGTGCGGGCGGTGAGACGGCAGCGGCGGTGGCGCTCGGCGCCGAGGGCTGCGGGCTGCTGCGCACGGAGTTCCTGTTCGCCGATCGGTCCGCGGCGCCGACCGTGGCCGAGCAGGCCGCCGCCTACCGGCACGTCGCGGCCGCGCTCGGCGGACGGCCGCTGACGGTGCGCACGCTCGATGCCGGCAGCGACAAGCCGTTGCGGTACCTGCCGTTACCGGCGGAGCCCAACCCCGCACTCGGCTTGCGTGGCCTGCGCCTCGGACTGCGCCATCCCGAGCTCCTCGGCGATCAGCTGGACGCGCTGCTCGAGGTCGAGGGCACAAGCCTGCGCGTGCTCGTGCCCATGGTGACCGATCGGTCCGAGCTTCGGGAGGTGCGTGCCGCGCTCGAGTCCCGGGCGCGCGCCCGCGGCCGCCCGTGCCCGCCGCTGGGCGTCATGATCGAGACGCCGGCCTCGGCCCTGCAGGCAGAGCTGTTCGCCCGGGACGCGGACTTCCTGTCCATCGGCACCAACGACCTCGCGCAGTACACGCTCGCGATGGACCGCCAGAACGCAGCGCTCGCGCCGCGCCTCGACGCGCTGCATCCGGCGGTCCTGCGCTTGATCGCCCGGGTGGCCACTGCGGGGCGCGCCGCCGGCAAGCCGGTCGCGGTCTGCGGCGGCCTCGCCTCCGATCCCGAGGCCGTGCCGGTGCTGATCGGCCTCGGCGTCGACGAGTTGTCCGTCGTGCCCTCCCTCGTGCCGCGCCTGAAGGCGATCGTCCGTCGCCTCGATGCCGCCGCCTGCAACCGGCTCGCGCTCGAGGTCCTCGATCTCGACGACAGCGGCGCCGTGCGCCAGCACCTGCGTCGCCGGGTCGAGGCCGCACTCCTGCCGGGAGAGTCCGCGTGAGCGAGAAGTTCGCCGGACTGCAGAGCTTCGGCCGGGCGCTGATGCTGCCGATCGCGGTGCTGCCGGTCGCGGGGCTGCTGCTCCGCCTCGGCCAACCGGACCTGCTCGACGTACCGCTTCTCGCCGCGGCGGGCGACGCGCTCTTCAGCCAGCTCGGTCTCATCTTTGCGGTGGGCGTCGCGGTGGGATTCGCCCGCGACAACCACGGCGCCGCGGGGCTCGCCGGCACGGTCGGGTTCCTGGTCGCGAGCCACGGGGCCGCGGCGATCCTGTCCCTCCCGCCGACCCTGCCGGCCGGGCTTGCCGCCGAGAGCTGGCGGCTGCAGCAGGTCGCGAAGTTCAGCGTGCCGCTCGGCATCCTGTCGGGGCTGATCGCCGGGTACGCGCACAACCGCTTCGGCGACATCCGCCTCCCGCCCTACCTCGCGTTCTTTGCGGGCCGGCGCTTCGTACCGATCGTGACGGGCTGCGCCGGCATCGCGCTGGGCGGGCTCGTCGGCGTCGCCTGGCCCGTGCTCGCGCAGGGCATGGACGCGCTCAGTCGCACGGTCCTGAACTCCGGGGCCGCGGGGCTCTTCCTCTACGGGGTGCTGAACCGGGTGCTGCTCATCACGGGCCTGCACCACATCCTGAACAACATCGCGTGGTTCCTGATCGGCGATTACCACGGCGTGACCGGCGACCTGAAGCGCTTCTTCGCCGGCGACCCGTCGGCCGGCGCGTTCATGACGGGCTTTTTCCCGATCACGATGTTCGGCCTGCCGGGCGCGTGCCTCGCGATGTATCACTCGGTGGAACCCTCGCGCCGGCGGGCGGCCGCCGGACTCCTGGCCTCGATCGCGCTGACCTCGTTCCTGACCGGCGTCACCGAGCCGGTCGAGTTCACGTTCATGTTCGTCGCGCCCGTGCTGTACGGGCTGCACGCGCTCCTGACGGGTGCCGCGATGGTGCTGATGCAGGGCCTCGGCGTGAAGCTCGGCTTCGGCTTTTCCGCGGGCCTGTTCGACTACGCCCTCAATTTTTCCCGCGCCACGCGCCCGTGGCTGCTTCTTCCCGTGGGTGCCGCGACCTTCGGTCTGTACTACGCGCTGTTCCGCTACGCGATCGCGAGGCTCGACCTGCCCACGCCGGGTCGTGACCGCGAGTGGGCCGGTGAGGCGCTCACCCGTCCTCCGGCACCGGGCCGTCACCCGGCAGCGGCGTTCATCGAGGCACTGGGCGGCGCCGGGAACCTCAGGACCGTGGATGCCTGCACGACGCGCCTGCGTCTCGCGGTCGCGGACGTCACGCGCGTCGACGACGCGGCGCTCGCGCGCCTCGGGGCGCTCGGTGTCCTCCGTCCGTCCGGACAGTCCGTGCAGGTGGTGCTCGGCCCCGTGGCAGACCAGGTCGCGGGAGACATCCGCGCCGCGCTACTGAGGTCACCCGCCCACGAATCACCGGTCACGCCGGCCGCCGTGCTGGCGGCGCTCGGTGGCCAGGGCAACCTCCGCTCTGTGACGGCACGACCCGGACGGGTCCTCGTGGCCGTGCGCGAGGCGGCGACGGTCGACATCGGCGCGCTGCGTGCGGCGGGAGTGCGCGATGCGGTCGTCCTGCACGCCGG
>CAITAM010000041.1 GCA_903890265.1 uncultured Pseudomonadota bacterium
CTGTTCCCGGTGTTCCTCTCGGTCGGCGAGATCCGCGGCGCGGAGCGGTCCCGCTTCGTTGGCATCCTGCATGACATGAGCGCGCGCCGGGCGGCGGTCGACGCGCTGTCCAAATCCGAGTCCCTGCTGCGGGCGGCCCAGGAACTGGCGAATCTCGGCAACTTTGAGGTCAGCACCGGCGACGGGCGGGTCACCTGGTCGGCGATGGCCGCCCGGATCGTGGGTTTCGACCCCCACGACGCACCGGCGACGGTGGAAGATTATGTCGCCTGCTACGTGCATCCGGACGACCGTGAGCGGTATCGGATCGCCTGGCGCGCCGCGCTCGACTCGGCCGATCGGTTCGAGCTCGCCTACCGGGTCGTCCGTCCCGGGGGAGCCACGCGCGACCTGCACAGCATCATTCAGCCGCTGGACAGGAGCGTGCACGAGCCGACCGTGCTCGGGACGCTGCACGACATGACCGAGCGACGCGCGGCCGAAGACGAGCTGCGCAAGAGCCACGACCGGCTGACGCATTTCGGCCGCCTGTCGACGATGGGTGAAATGGCCACCGGCCTGTCCCACGAAATCAACCAGCCGCTGACGGCAATTGCAACCTACGCGCAGGCCTCGGTACGCATGCTGGACTCCGGGACCGCCAACACCACGGATTTACGCGAGGCGCTGACCGCGATCACCCAGCAGTCGCTGCGCGCCGGCGACGTCATCCGGCGGATGCGCTCGCTCGTCAAAAACCGCGAGACGCACGCCGAGCCGATCGACCTCAACCGCCTGGTGCAGGAAGTCCGCGTGCTCGCCGACACGGATGCGCGGGTCAACGACCTGCGCCTTGCGGTCGATCTGGCGCCGGCACCCCTGCCGCCGGTGGTGGCGGACCCGATCCAGATCCAGCAGGTTCTGCTCAATCTGGTGCGCAACGCCATCGACGCCACGATCGATTGCCCCACCGCGCCGAGGGAGGTGCGAATCTCGACCCGGGTGGTCGATGGCAGCGTGGAGGTGGCCGTCACGGACCAGGGCAGCGGAATTTCAACCGATGCGGCGCCGCGGCTCTTCGAAGCCTTTTACACTACGAAGTCGACGGGTACCGGTCTCGGGCTTGCGATCTCGAAGTCGATTATCCGCGCCCACCAGGGGCGACTCGCCTTCCGCGCGAACGCGGGGACGGGGGCAACGTTCTACTTCACGCTGCCGTGCAGCACCGGAGCCTGAGATGAAGGAAAAGACACCCTGCGTCATCGTGGTCGACGACGACGACGCGGTTCGCCTCTCGCTCAAGATGCTCCTGAAGTCGGTCGGCCAGCAGGCCGAGGCCTACGCGTCGGCCCAGGACTTCCTGGACGCGTTCGATCCCGAGCAGCCGGGCTGCCTCGTGCTCGACATCCGCATGCCCGGGATGAGCGGACTCGAGTTGCAGGAACGCCTGAACCAGATGCACGCGATCACGCCGATTGTCTTCGTCACCGGCCACGGCGACGTGCCGATGGCCGTCGAGGCGATGCAGAACGGTGCCGTTGATTTCATTCAGAAGCCGTTCCGCGACCAGGACCTGCTCGATCGCGTGAACCAGGCGATTGAAAAGGACCGGGAGAACCGCCGCTCGCTCCTGGCGCGGGACGAGATCCGGCGCCGCATCGGGCTGCTGACGCCACGTGAGCGCGAGGTCCTTGATCTTGTCACGAAGGGCAAGGCCAACAAGGTCGTGGCGGGTGACCTCAACGTCAGCCAGCGAACCGTCGAGATCCATCGCGCGCGGGTCATGGAAAAGATGCAGGCCTCGTCACTGGCCCACCTCGTGCGAATGGTCCTCGAGGCCGAGGAAGCGGTCTGACCCGCTAGGTAGATATCCGTATCCTCGGCGCCGCGTCCGCTGCGGATACTAGGACCCTATCCGATCTGGCGGGACCCCTCCACCGCCCTCCGGTACGGAGTCCGGCGTCAGCGCGCATGTGCAGTAACCTGTCGATCGTTTCGGGTCTCGTGGTCGCCGTGGTCGACGCGAGCCCGGCCACCCGCCCGGCCGTGGCTGCCTTACTGCACGGTCGTGGCGTGGCCGTGCCGGGCTTTGGCACCGCGGCAGCCTTTCTGAAGGCCATGGCCGACGGACTCCTGCCCACCTGCCTGATCGCCGACCTCACGCTGCCCGACCTGCCCACGTTCACGCTGCTCGATGTGCTGCGCGAGCGGCAGCAGTTCGTGCCGACGATCCTGCTGTCCGGCGATTCGGAGATCCCGAGCGCGGTTGATGCGATGCGGGCGGGAGCGATTACCTGTATCGAGAAGCCCTATCTCGCCCGCTTTCTGCTCGAACACCTGGTACCGCTGCTCGAGAGCGATCCCGCGGACCCGGCCGTCCCGGCCTCAGCGCCTGCGCCACCCGGCGCGTGGTTCAAAGGCTGAGTCGGCCTTCAGCGCCTCGAAGAGCTCGCGTTCGCGCTCGGTAAGCGTCGACGGCACGACCACCTTCAGGACGACGAACTGATCGCCGGGCGGGTCGCCCGGCAGGCCGCGGCCGCGCAGCCGAAGCTTGGCCCCGGACTTGGCACCCGCAGGAACCTTGAGCTCGACCTCGCCGCCCAGGGTCGGGACCGAGACCGTCGCGCCCAGCGCCGCCTCCCAGGGACTGAGGGGCAGCGCCAGTGTCACGTCGCGACCGGAGAGCTCGAAATCGGGGTGCGGCAGCACCTTCACCTTGAGGTACAGGTCCCCCGCACGACCGTCGCCCCCGCCGGCTCCGCCCTGACCGCCGAGCCGGATCATCTGCCCGGTCGTGACGCCGGCCGGAACGGTGACGCGCAGGGTACGGGTGCGCGACTGCGGCCGGCCACCGACAACCTCGGTGCGGGCGACATCAATGGTCTTCTGCGCACCGGCGTAGGCCTCCTCCAGCGTCACTTCGAGCTCCGCCTGGCTGTCCTCGCCACGCGAGCGGAAGGCGCCGCGTTCGGCACCACCGAAGGGCGCACCGCCAAACAGGCTGGAGAAAAAATCGCTGAAGCCCGCGTCGCCACCCGCGTCCCCGCGGAACTCGAAGCGGCTGCCCCAGTCGGGAGGCGGACGGAACTGCTGCCCCTGACGGTAATTCGCGCCCAGTTCGTCGTACGCGGCGCGCTTTTTCGGGTCCTTGAGCACCTCGTAGGCTTCCTGCACCTGCTTGAAGCGCTCCTCGGCCTTCGGCTCCTTGCTGACGTCCGGATGGAATTTGCGCGCCAGTCGCCGGTACGCGCGCTTGATCACCTCGGGCGACGCATCCCGCGCGACCTCGAGCACCTGGTAGTAATCCTTAAACTCCATCGGCGACGACACTCCTTGCGCACAGTCGTGGGCACACGCCTGCTCTACTTCATGCAGATGGAGGGTCGGGGGCGCGATTTCAAGCGATCCGGGCCCCTGAGAGGCCCCAGGGCCGTCGCCGGCCGGATTACCGTTGACGTAGCTTCACAATTAATTGGTCTTCATGCACCGCCGCCGGCGGTGGCCGGTGCGCGGCAGGCACGGTATCCTTAATTCCGTCATGTTCGGCTCCACGCCCTGTCCCACGCCGCATACGGCCCCACGCCCGCCTGCGGTCCGCGCAAGGCGCGCCGCCGGTTGTCGGGCGGGCTGAGCCCGACATGAGCGTCCCCAGCGACCTGCCCGCCCGTCCGCGGGTTCCTTTCTACTGGCTCGCCGCCGTGATCGCCTGGTTGGCGGCGCTCGGCTTCAGACCCTTGTTCAACCCCGACGAGGGGCGCTACGCCGAGATCCCCCGCGAGATGCTCGAGGCCGGCAATTTCGTCGTGCCGCGGCTGAACGACCTCGTCTACCTCGAAAAACCGCCCCTGCAGTACTGGCTGACGGCGCTTGGCTTTCGGCTGCTCGGCGTCAGCCCGTTCAGCGCAAGGCTCGTGACCGCGCTCGCGGCCGTGGCCGGGGTGGGGATTGTCTACGCCATCGCGCGCCGGCTGTGGACGCCCGAGCGCGCCGAGGCGGCTGCGCTCATGTGCGCGAGCATGTTGCTGTACGTCTTCATGGGCCAGCTGCTGACGCTCGATATGCTGCTGAGCGTCGAGCTGCTCGCGGCGGTCGCGCTGTTCTGTGCCGCCCAGGCCTGCCGGACCAGCGATCCCGCGCAGAGCGACCGGCTCGCGCTCGGCTGCTGGGCGGCGATGGCGGCGGCGACGCTGACCAAGGGGCTCATCGGCCTCGCGCTGCCGGGCGCAATCCTTGTCCTCTATACGCTCGTCTGCCGGGATTTCGCGGTCTGGCGGCACCTCGCCCTGGTGCGCGGCGCCGCACTTTACACACTGCTGACCGCGCCGTGGTTCCTGCTGGTCGAGCGGGCCCACCCCGGGGCCCTGTGGTTCCTGATCATCCACGAGCACTTCGAGCGCTACCTGACGACGGTGCATGCCCGCTACCAGCCACCCTGGTATTTCGTGCCGATCCTGTTGCTCGGCATCCTGCCTTGGCTGCCCCAGGGGCTGCGGGCACTCGCCACGGGCTGGCGGGCATCCGTGCCCCCGGGCCGGTTCGATCCGACGCGCCTGCTGTGGATCGCTGCCGTGTTTGTGTTCGCGTTTTTCTCGGCGTCCGACTCGAAGCTCGCGCCTTACGTACTGCCGATACTGCCGCTCCTCGCCCTCCTCGGCAGCACCGAGGCACCGACGGCCCGTACGGACCTGCGCCGCGCCGCCATCGTCTCCAGCGCGGTGGGAGCAGGACTGCTGCTGGCCGTCGCGACGTACCCGTCGTTCCATCCGCCCGAGCGCAACCTCGCGCTGTACCGTTCGGCCTGGCCCTGGCTTGCCGTCGCCGGCGCGCTCGTGGCGGCCGCAGGCATCGTCGTCCTCGCCCGGCAGGCGACCCCCTGGCTTGGCGGCGTGCGGCGACTCGCCGCCGCGCATTTCGTGGCCGCGCTGCTGCTGGCCACCGCGGGCGCCGCGACGCTGAGCTGGAAATACTCCGGTGCCGTCGTTCTGCCGGAGCTGACGGCCGGCCTGTCACGGGCCCCGCAGGCGGCGGTTTATGCGTTTCGGACGTACGACTGGACCCTCCCCGTCTACACTGGCCGCATGCTCGTGCCCGTCGAGTGGCGCGGGGAACTCGACTACGGCCTCGGCCACGAGCCGGACAAGGGCATTGCCGAGTTCGCCGAGTTCGCGCGGCGCTGGCAGGCGGCGGATCAGGCATTCGCCATCGTCGAGCCCCCGCAGCTGGTCACCCTGCGGGAGGCCGGCCTGCCGTTTGTCATCGCCAAGGCAAGCCCGGAACTCGTGCTGATCGCGCGTCAGACGCGCCCGTCCCCTTAACGCCCTCCACGGAGCGCCACCCATGGCCGACTTCCTGCCCTTCACCCGCCCCACGATCGACGAGGACATGATCAGCGCCGTCGGCGACGTCCTGCGCTCGGGATGGATCACCACGGGCCCGCAGGTCGCGGCACTCGAGGCGGAGCTGGCCGCGTACATCGGCGGCAGCCGTCAGGTGCGCGTCGTGACCTCGGCCACGGGAGCGCTGGAAATCGCGCTCAAGGTGCTCGGCGTCGGTCCGGGCGACGAGGTGCTGGTGCCGGCGATGACCTTCGTCGCGACCGCCAACGTGGTGACCCGTCTCGGCGCCTCCGTGCGCTTCGTGGACGTGGGACTGCGGTCCCGGAACGCGACCGCCGCGGCGTTTGAAGCGGCGATCGGCCCGCGCACGAAGGCACTCATGCCGGTGCATTTCGCCGGCCTGCCAGTCGAGATGGATGCGGTCAATGCGCTCGCCGCGCGGCACGGCCTGCGCGTGGTCGAAGACGCGGCGCACGCCATCGGCAGCCGCCTCGGGGGGCGTCAGGTCGGCAGCTTCGGCGACATCGCCTGCTTCAGCTTCCACCCGAACAAGAACATGACCACGGTCGAGGGCGGCGCGCTCGTGTACGGCGACCCGGCGCTCAGCGGGCCGATCGAGGCCGAGCGCTGGCACGGTGGCATCAAGGACCCGGACGGCCAGGTCGACGTGATCTCCGCCGGCGGCAAATACAACCTGACCGACGTCGCCGCGGCCCTCGGGCGAGCCCAGCTTAAGCGTCTGGACGGCTTCAACGCCCGGCGCCGGGAGCTGATCGGCCGCTATTTCGAGCGGCTCGAACCGAGGCTTCCGTCTGACTGGCTGCCCGACCGCGGTGACGACGGGCACAGCTGGCATATCTTCGCGCCACTGCTGCCTTTTGCGGATCTGGGTTATTCCCGCGTCGAGTTCATCCGCCGCATGAAGGAGCGCGGGCTCGGCGTCGGCATCCATTACCAGGCCGTACCGGCATTGAGCCTGTACCGCCAACTCGGCCATGATCCGGGGCGGTATCCCAACGCGGCGCGTATCGGGGCCGAGACCGTGACACTGCCCCTGTACCCGGCCATGACGATCGCCGACGTTGACCGCGTCTGCGCCGCCGTGCTGGAACTGACCGGGCGCTAGGAGCCAAGCATGTCCACGAGCCCAAAACTGTCGATCGTCATCCCGGTCTACAACGAAGAAGACGTGCTGCCACAGCTCTTTGCCCGGCTTTACCCGGCCATGGATGCACTCGGCGCCAGCTACGAGATCCTCTTCGTCGACGACGGCAGCCGGGACCGCTCCGTCTTCATGCTGAAAGAGCAGTTCCAGAAGCGGCCGCACGAAACCCGCTGCGTGATACTGCAGACGAACTTCGGCCAGCATGCGGCGATCCTCGCCGGTTTCGAGCAGTCGCGAGGCGAGTACGTCGTGACGCTCGACGCCGACCTGCAGAATCCCCCCGAGGAAGTGCGCAAGCTGCTGCACGAGCTCGAGTCAGGCAGCGACTACGTCGGAACCTACCGCGCCGATCGCCATGACGTGTTCTGGCGCCGCGCGGCGTCCAAGATCATCAACGGCATCCGCGAGAAGATCACACCGATCAAGATGACCGACCACGGCTGCATGCTGCGTGGCTACGCCCGGCCGGTGGTCAACGCGATCCTGTCGACGCGCGAGAGCGTCACGTTCATCCCGGCGCTCGCGGCGCTCTATTCCGCGCGGCCCGTTGAGATCGAGGTTGCGCACGAAGAGCGCGCGGCGGGCGTGTCGAAATACTCGCTGCGCAAACTCATCCGGCTGAACTTTGACCTGATGACCGGCTTCTCGCTGGTGCCGCTGCAGATTTTCTCGGCGTCCGGCGTGCTGCTCGCCTTCGTGTCGGCAGTGCTGTTCGTCCTGCTGGCGGTGCGACGCATCGTGCTGGGCCCGGAGGCCGAGGGACTCTTCACGCTGTTTGCGCTGGTCTTCTTCCTGCTCGGGATCATCCTGTTCGGCATCGGCCTGCTGGGTGAGTACGTCGGCCGGATCTACGTCCAGGTTCGGGAGCGGCCGCGGTTCCTGATCGCGACCGTCCTGGAGGACGGCCGCCTGCCCTCGACGGTGACGCGCCGTGACCCGGAAGAGGCCACACGTTGACCAGGGCAGTCGTCTTCGCGTACTCCGAAGTCGGGGCGCGCTGCCTCACCGTCCTTTACGAGGCGGGGATCGACGTGCCACTCGTGTGCACGCACGAGGACGACCCGGGCGAGACGCGCTGGTTCGCGAGCGTCGCGGACATCGCGCGCCAGCACGGCTCGGAAGTCACGGTCAACGAGCCCGCGACCCATCCGGCGCTCGCCAGCCGGATTGAGGCGCTGGCGCCTGATTTCGTGTTCTCCTTCTATTACCGGCGGATGCTGCCTCGTACCGTGCTCGCCGCACCGCGCCTCGGCGCGCTCAACATGCACGGATCACTGCTGCCACACTTTCGCGGCCGGGCGCCGGTGAATTGGGCCATCGTGCACGGCGCGACCGAAACCGGCGCGAGCCTGCACTACATGGTCGAGAAGCCCGACGCCGGCAATCTCGTCGACCAGGCGGCCGTCGCCATCGGTCCCGACGACACCGCCGTCGAGGTCGCCGCGCGGGTCGCCGACGCGGCCGTCCTCGTGTTGCGCCGCAGTCTGCCGGCCCTGGTGGCCGGCACCGCGCCCTCGGTGCCGCTCGACCTCGCGAGAGGGTCCTATTTCGGGGGGCGCCGCCCGGCGGACGGCGAGTTTCAGTGGACCTGGGCCGCGTCGCGCATCCACAATCTGGTCCGGGCCGTTGCGCCGCCGTTTCCCGGGGCGTTCGCGAAACTTGGCGACGCCACCTTGCGCGTGCACCGGACGCGGCAGCTCCCCACGATCGCGTCCGGCGCGCCGCGACTTGAATGTGACGGACTGGCGCTCATCGCCGTATGCGGTGACGGCGGTCGCCTTGAACTGGTCGAGGCATGGCTCGGCGCGCAACCGCTCACGGTCGCGACCTTCGCCAGCCATTTTGGTAACGGGCCCGTAGGGCTCAGCTGACACAGGCGGAAGATTAACGATGAAGAAGATCCTGATTCTTGGTGTAAATGGCTTTATTGGCCATCATCTGAGCCGCAAGATTCTCGCCGACACCGACTGGCAGATCTGGGGCATGGACATGCAGGACGACCGCGTGCGGCCGTTCATGGATGATCCCCGCTTCCACTTCTTCGAAGGTGACATCACGATCAACCACGAGTGGGTCGAGTACCACATCCGCAAGTGCGATGTGATCCTGCCGCTGGTCGCCATCGCCACGCCGGCCACGTACGTCAAGGAGCCGCTGCGCGTCTTCGAGCTCGACTTCGAGGCCAACCTGCCACTGATCCGGCAGTGCGTGAAATACAAGAAACGGGTCATCTTCCCGTCGACCTCCGAGGTCTACGGCATGTGCGACGACAAGGAATTCCATCCGCAGTCGTCGAACCTCGTCCTCGGGCCGATCGAGAAGCAGCGCTGGATCTACTCCTGCAGCAAGCAGCTGCTCGATCGCATCATCTGGGCCTATGGCCAGCGCGACGGCCTCGACTTCACGCTCATCCGGCCCTTCAACTGGGTGGGATCGGGCCTCGATTCGCTCGCGACGGCAAAAGAGGGCAGCTCGCGTGTCGCGACCCAGTTCCTAGCCCACATCGCACGTGGCGAGGACATCAGCCTCGTCGACGGCGGGCGCCAGCGCCGCTGCTTCACCCACATCGACGACGGTATCGATGCGGTGATGCGGATCATCCGCAACGAGAATGGCGTCGCCTCCGGGCAGATCTACAACATCGGCAATCCGGGCAATGACTACTCGATCCGTCAGCTCGCGGAAATGATGATTGCGGTGGGCCAGCAGCACCCGGCGTACTCGGCGCATGCCAAGGACGTGAAGATCAAGGACGTCGGCTCGGCCGAGTTCTACGGCAAGGGCTACGAGGACGTCCAGACCCGGGTACCGTGGATCGAGAACACCATGAAGGATCTCGGCTGGGCGCCGAAGGCTTCGATGGAGACGATCCTGAAGAGCGTTTTCGACGCCTACGCGGCCGAGGTGACGGCCGCCGGCCAGCTCCTCGACCGCCACTGAAACGACCGCTCCGTTGGCCGATATCGCGCTGAAGGTTGACGTCGATACGTTGCGCGGCACGCTGGAGGGCGTGCCGTGCCTCGTGTCGGTGCTCGCGGAATTCGGGGTCCGGGCGAGTTTTTACTTCAGCTTGGGCCCGGACCATACCGGCTGGGCGCTCAAACGGGTCTTCCGGCCGGGCTTCGTGCAGAAGGCCGTCCGTACCTCGGTACTCGAGCATTACGGCCTGAAGACGCTGATGTACGGCGTCCTGCTGCCGGGCCCCGACATCGGCCGCCGCGCGGGCGACGTGATGCGCTCTGTCGCGGCGGCCGGGCACGAGACCGGCATCC
>CAITAM010000042.1 GCA_903890265.1 uncultured Pseudomonadota bacterium
CGCAAGCTTGGCCGCCTCCGCGCCGGCAGCGGGACCCGCGGCCGGGGCCGGCGCAGCCGGCGCTGCCGCCGCGGCCGGTGCGGCGGCTGCCGTCGCGCCTTCCTCGATCAGTGCCAGGAGGACGCCGCTCGTCACCGTGGTGCCCGCCTCGACCTTGAGCTCGGTCAGCACGCCGGCGGCCGGCGCCGGCACCTCGAGCACGACCTTGTCGGTCTCGAGGTCAGCCAAGTTCTCGTCGCGGGCCACGGCATCGCCCGGCCGCTTGTGCCAGGTCACGAGCGTCGCGTCAGCGACCGATTCCGGCAGTTGAGGAACCCGTACTTCGAGCGTCATGAGGTCTTCCTGATCGTCTTGGGAGTAAGCCGCGCCGTCTCGCGCGCGGACGGTTCGGTGGTGGTCGAGTGCAGTGCCGCGTCCACGAGCGCCTGCTGCTGCTTGTCGTGCAGCTCGTGGATACCGGCGGCGGGCGCCGCAGCGCCCGCTCGGCCCGCGTACAGGAGGCTGCGTTTCGCGCCAACCTTCTCCTGCAGGCGGTGGCGGATCTGGTACCACGCGCCCTGGTTCTGCGGCTCTTCCTGGCACCAGACGATTTCCTTGGCGGACGAGTACTTCTTCAGCACCGCGGCGTACTCGTCGATCGGGAACGGATAGAGCTGCTCGAGGCGAACGATCGCGACATCCGTGATCGAGCTTGCCCGGCGCTGCTCGAGGAGGTCGTAGTAGACCTTGCCACTGCAGAGCACGACGCGCTTGATCTCGGCCGGATCGAGCGGGTCGACTTCGTCGATCAGGAGCTGGAAGCGGCCATCGGCCAGTTCGTCAAGCGTGGACACGGCGAGCTTGTGGCGCAGGAGGCTCTTCGGCGTCATGACGATGAGCGGCTTGCGGAACGGGCGCAGCATCTGACGGCGCAGCATGTGGAACATCTGCGCCGGCGTCGACGGCACGGCGACCACCATGTTGAACTCGGCGCAGAGCTGCAGGAATCGCTCGAGGCGCGCCGAGGAGTGCTCGGGGCCCTGGCCCTCGTAGCCGTGCGGCAGGAGCAGCGTCATGCCACAGATGCGACCCCACTTCGCCTCGCCGGAGCTGATGAACTGGTCGATGACGACCTGGGCGCCGTTCGCGAAGTCGCCGAACTGCGCCTCCCAGACCACGAGCACGTTCGGCGAGGTCGTCGAGAAGCCGTACTCGAAGCCGAGCACCGCCTCCTCCGACAACACGGAGTCTGTCACCGTGAAGCGGGGCTGCCGCTCGGCGAGGTTGGCGAGCGGCACGTAGACCCGCTCCGAGCCCTGGTCGTGCAGCGCCGCGTGGCGGTGGAAGAACGTGCCGCGACCGCTGTCCTGGCCGGTGATCCGGATCTCGTAGCCCTGGTCGAGGATGGTGGCATAGGAGAGGACCTCGGCTGCGCCCCAGTCGAGCGGCTGCAGGCCCTGGTACATCTTGACGCGGTCGTCGTAGATCCGCTGCACGCGCGGATGGAGCACGAGGCCCTCGGGGTAGCTCGTGGTCCGTGCACCGAGGCGTGCGAGCACGGCGCGGTCGACGCCGGTGCGCGGCGTGGCGTCCGGGTCCGCGTCGAGGTACGGCTTCCAGTCGACCGTGAACTTGTTGCCGATCATGCCGAGCGCGGCGCGCGCCTGCGGCCGGCCGGAATCCAGCCCGTCGCGGTAGTCCTCGACCATCTTCGCCGGCTCGTCGGCCGTGATGACCTTCTCGGTGATGAGCTGGTCGGCGTAGAGCTGGCGGGTGGTCGCGTGGCCGCGCACGACCTTGTACATCACGGGCTGGGTCGCGGCCGGCTCGTCGGCCTCGTTGTGGCCGTGCCGGCGGTAGCAGACGAGATCGATGACCACGTCCTTGTTGAAGCGCAGCCGGTAGTCGAGCGCGAGCCGCGTGACGAAGACGCAGGCCTCGGGATCGTCGCCGTTGACGTGGAAAATCGGCGCTTCGATCATCTTCGCCACGTCGGAGCAGTACAGCGTCGAGCGCGCGTCGCGCGGATCGCTGGTCGTGAAGCCGACCTGGTTGTTGATGACGAGGTGCACCGTGCCGCCGGTATGGAAGCCGCGCGCCTGCGACAGCTGCAGCGTCTCCATCACGACGCCCTGGCCGGCAAAGGCGGCATCGCCGTGGATCAGGACCGGCAGCACCTGCTCGCCGTTGTCGTCGCCGCGCCGCTCCTGGCGCGCCCGCACCGAGCCTTCGACGACGGGATTGACGATCTCGAGGTGCGAAGGGTTGAAGGCGAGCGCCGCGTGCACGTTGCCCCCCGGGGTGCGCAGGTCCGCCGAGTAGCCCTTGTGGTACTTGACGTCACCCGAGCCCCTGAGGTGCGCGAGGTCGTAGTGGCCTTCGAATTCGGAGAAGAGGTCGGCCGGCGCCTTGCCGAGCAGGTTCACGAGCACGTTCAGCCGGCCGCGGTGGGCCATGCCGATCACGGCCTCCTCGACCCCGCGCTGGCCGCCGTACTGGATGAGCTCATCGAGCATCGGGATGAGCGAGTCGCCGCCCTCGAGCGAGAAGCGCTTCTGGCCGACGTACTTCGTGTGCAGGTAGCGTTCGAGTCCCTCGGCCGCGGTCAGCTGCCAGAGGATGTTGCGCTTCTCCTCGACACTGAAGCGGTGCGTGAGGCGGCCGGCCTGGAACGCGTCCTGCAGCCAGAGCCGCTCGGTGGTCGATGACACGTGCGCGAATTCGGCGCCGATGTGTCCGGTGTAGATCTGCTTCAGCTGCGCCACGATGTCACGCAGGCGCATCCGCGCCGGGATCGCGGCGCTGCGTGACTGGGTGAAAAACTCGCGGTCGAGATCGGCGTCGGTCAGCCCGAAGTACTCGAGCTCAAGCACCGCCGGCCGCTCGCGCTTCATGAGCCCGAGCGGGTCGATGTCGGCGACGAGGTGGCCGCGGTTCGAGTAGACCTGCACCATCCGCGCCACGGCGCCCTGCTTCGCCGCGTCCTCCTGCGTCGTGACCGCGCCGGTGGCGGCCCGCGGCGCGCGGGCGCCCTGGCGCAGGCTTTCCCGAATCGCGCCGTGCGCCGCCTCGCGCGCGACGCCCGCGGTCAGGCCGCGGAAATAATCCCGCCATTCCGCCGGTACGGTCTTCGGGTCGCTGAGGTACTGCTCGAACAGATCTTCGACGTAAGCGGCATTGCCTCCGGAGAGGGCCGTCGTGGCCAGCAGGCTGCTGACCGAGGACTCAGGACGGGTAGAGCTCATTGGAAGGGGTAAGGCTCCAGGTTCGCGCGAAAATACGCGGCCCGACCGCGACAGCAGGCCGCGGCCAGCGCCGTGCGGGCTCGGTCTTCAGTTTAACGGAAGCTGGACCCTGCAACAAAAGAGCATGGCGGGTCGCCGGGAGCAGAACGTGCCCGGGGCGTGAGCGGGGTCACGCTATTGCCGCATGGCGCGGCGGGCCTAGGGGACGAGGAAACCGACCAGCCAGGCCTCGTAGCAGATCAGGACGACGTAGCCCGCCATCGCGAGGTGCACGATGAGCTCGGCACGGAAGAAGCGAAAGACGGTAAATCGCGCGATGGCGACGAGGGTCA
>CAITAM010000043.1 GCA_903890265.1 uncultured Pseudomonadota bacterium
CTGCGCTCGGATGACCAGACGAAGCCCGGCTGCTTCTTGAGGAATCTGAGGTCGTCGTGCAGGGCGACCCAGGTCGCCGAGGTCTCCGTCAGGAGGGTTCGCGAGGCGAGCGTTCTGCTGTCGACCAGCACGAGGTCGAGGCGTTTCTGGTCGCGGGACAGGCGCTGGTAGGCGACATGCCCGCTGTCCGGTGTCCAGTCGACCCGTGGCAGGTAGATGTCGGCATCGGCGCCAAGATCGACCCAGCGCGTCGCGCCACCGGCGAGCGGCAGGATGCCAAGACGGGTGACCACGTTCGGGTCACCGGCCGCCGGGTAGCGCTGCTCAACGATTTCGACCCGATCCGGGTAGACCTCGAAACGCTTGGCAACCGGAACCGGCGCCTCGTCGAACTGCTTGTACGCGATCGCCGACTCGTCGGGCGCCCACCAGTAGCCGCTCGACTGATCCATTTCCTCCTGCGCGACGAACTCCGCCTCGCCGTTGTGGATCGTGCCGCCACCGTCGGTGGTCAGGCGCCGCTCCTCGCCGCTCGCAAGGTCAATGAGCCACAGGTCCTGGTCGCGCAGGAACGAGACGTAGTGCCCCTTGGGCGAGATCTTCGGATCAATGGCCGCCTTGCCGCCCGAGGTGAGCTGGCGGGGGCCGGCTCCCGGCGGTGCATCCAGATCGCAGAGGTAGAGGTCGCCGCCCAGCACGAACAGGACCCGCCGGCCGTCCGGTGACCAGTCGTAGTCCACGATGCCGTGAAAGTCCGCCGTCCGCTCGCGCTCGCGGCGGGCCTTTTCCTCGTCCGACAGCTGCTCATCGGCCACGAGCCGCTTGGAGTCGGCACGCAGGCGCAGCGACCGGTCGCGCAGGTCGTAGGACCAGAAGTCCAGCTGGTGCTGGTCGGAGTCCCGGCCGCGCAGCATGCCGACCGAGCGTCCGTCCGGCGACACCTTGACCGCCAGTGGTGTGGGTCCGGTCAGCGCCGGGCTGCCGAAAATCCGCTCGAGCGTGAGGTCCGATCCGGACGCGGAACCGACGGTTACGGCCATGGCAAGGCCGAGGATGAGTCGTCGCAGCATGCTGTACTCCGGGGCAAGGGACTATAGGGGGTCGTGCCGCTGAACGCCGGCGATGATGGTGTGGGAGCGCCCGCCCACCCAGACCTCGCCGTCGGCGTCGACGTCGATATGAATGCGGCCGCGCCGGCCGAGCCGGGTGCCCTGTGCCGCGACGTAGGGCGGCCGGGCCCGTCCCGTCCGGATCAGCCATTGGGCGATGGACGCGTTGAGGCTTCCGGTCACCGGGTCTTCGCGCAACTGATGCGTGTGATCGCTGAATACGGCACGAAGCTCAAAGGCGCACTCGGCGCCGGGCACGTGCGGCCCCACGACGCCAATGTCCCAGCGACGCGTGGTGTCGGCGGCGGGCTCAAGCGCGAGCACCTCAGCCGCTGAACCGAGCAGCACGGCCACCCAGCCCGGACCGTTGTCGGCCCACTGCGCGTCGACGATGGCGGTTGGCGGGATCCCAAGGACCGCGGCCACCTCGTCGACGAAGCCGGGATCGACGCTGCCGCCGCGAATGAGCGGGGGTGCGCGAAAGGCCAGTCGCTCGCCGTCCCGCCGCACGGGCACGAGCCCCGCTCCGCATTCCTGGATCACCCGGGTGGGATCGGCCGGCTTGCCGCCCGAGGCCAGCCACGCGTGGCAGGTGCCGAGCGTCGGGTGGCCGGCGAAGGGATATTCGCGATCCAGCGTGAAGATGCGGACCCGGTAGTCGGCCCCGGGTTGCGTGGGTGGCAGGACGAAGGTCGTCTCGGACAGGTTGAGCCAGCGCGTGATGGCAAGCATGTCGTCGGTCGACAGCCCGTCCGAGTCCTCCACCACGGCCAGTGGGTTGCCGCGGTACGGACCGTCGCCGAAGACGTCGACCAGCTGGATGCGCCGGGCGGGGTTCATGGTAGCTCAGCAACTCCTCCGCCGATCGGACGGCGCGTCCGCGACGTCGCGGGGGCGGCCGGGCGGTCTGCGCTGCCCTGCACCACGTGGGCCGGGTCGGGCGCTCGGCGCCGCTGGACGCCCGGTCGCGTATCATTATCATCAACGACGGGAACGGGTCGATCCGACCCGTTCCGGTGGTCCATGATAGGGCATGAACGGGCTGACGGACGAGGAGTGGATGCCGTGGGCGGTGGGGCCTTGCGCAGGCGGTTGACCCTGGGGATGGCGGTGGCCGGCGCGCTCGTGCTCGCGGCCTGCGTCATCGAACCCGCGCCGCAGAGCATGGATTTCAGCGCGTTCACCCAGAGCGACCGTGCCCGCATCGTCGACACGGACCGCAACAGCCATGTCGACGCGCGCGAGGTCACCGATCCCGCGCAGGTGGCGGCTCTCTACCGCGCCGTGGCCGACCGGCCGGACGGCTGGCATCGGCCATGGCCCGGGTCGCCGCAGGTCCGCTGGCAGGTGACTTTCTCCCGCGCCGGGCGGGAGGTGGGCGGGTACGGGGTCGGGGCCAATTTCATCGCCTACGACGGCTTTGTCCGCAACCTCGCCGGCAGCGACCTGCGCAGCGTGCTCGCCCTCGTTCAGGCGAGGCTGCCGGCCCCCTGACCGGCCAGCTGCGCCTGGCGCCGGCTACTTGGCCGGATCGAGCGGGAACGTCGCGGCGCCGCCCGACTCCAGGCCCTTTTCCTCGGGGCGGCTGCCGCTGGCGGGGCTGGTCGCCGGCGCGCGGCTCGCCGCGGGCGCCGACGCCGGTGTCGCCCCCGCTGCCTCACCCCTGACCATCCGATCCACCGCCACCGTGAACGCCTTGGCGGAGTCGGGCGCGCGGGTGATCTTGCCGGCAAAGATGTCCGACGCGAGCAGGCCTTCCTGGCCATAGAACTTCGCATTCGCGCCGTGATCGATACTCATCGACGAGCCGTCGAGTGCGACGCCCGCGAACAGGCCCTTGGCGCGCGAGTACGAGTAAACTTCGGCACTGAAGCCAAGGTCGGTGGCACCGGAGACCTGCCGCCCGACGGGGCCCACGGCGCCCGCGAGATCCACGCCCACGGTGACCTTGCCGCCGCTAAGGCCTTCGATACCACGCCGGGTGGTGAACACGAGGATGATGTCCGTCGACTGCAGCCCGGCCTGAAAGCCGAAGTTGCCGCCGGCCAGGGTGAGGAAACTCGGGCTCGACCAGTTGCCGCTGCTGTCGCGCACGACCAGCACGCCCGTGCCGTATCGGGCGCCGAAGATGAACGCCCCTTTAATGACGCTCGGAAACACGGCAATGCCCTGGGCGCGTTGCAGCAGCCTGTCCGGAATGGCCAGGTCCGAGATCTGCTGCCACTCGTCAAGGATCGCCGTCGATGCGATGACCCGCGATTCCTCCTTGCTCGCCGCGGCCATGGCCCCGGTCAGCGGCACGGTAATGCAGAGGATGAGGCAGGAAATTCTTATCCATGCGCTGCGCATGCGGTACTCCTCGGTATCGTCGTGGCCGATACTGACCACTGGCATAGACACCCGCCGGCGGACGGGGTTCCCGGCGGCACCTGGCAAGCTGCGCCGGCACGTCGCGGCCGTGCCCGTGTGATAATACTACGCCAGGCCACCGGAGAGAGCCGTGCGTGCCAGATTCGCCTTGGTGTTCGCCTTGCTGCTGCAGCTGCCGGTCGTGGCGCGTGCGGAATGGATGTCGCGCGAAGAAGCCATCATGGGCACGAGGGTGTACGCCGAACTCTGGGATGACGATGCGGCGCACGGCGCAAAGGCGCTCGATGCCGTCATGGAGTTCATGCGCCACGTCAACGCGCTGATGAGCCACTACCTGCCGGACAGCGAACTCAGCCTCGTTAATGCGCGGGCCGGCGTCGAACCGGTGCCCGTGGCGCCCGAGTTGTTCGACGTCATCCAGAAGTCGGTTCACTACTCTGAAGTAACCGACGGCGCCTTCGACATCACCTACGCCAGCGTCGGCTATCTGTACGATTACCGGCGCCACGTCCATCCGACCGACCAGGAGATCAAGGCGGCGCTCCCTGCGGTCGATTACCGCAGTCTCATCCTCGACCCGTCGGCACGCTCCGTGCGGTTCGGCAAACCGGGTATGCGCATCGATCTCGGCGGCATCGCCAAGGGCTGGGCGGCAGACCGCAGCATCGAGATGCTGCGGGATCGCTTCGGCATCACCAATGCCATCGTCACGGCCGGTGGCGACTCGCGCATTCTCGGCGATCGTCGTGGCAAGCCCTGGGTGGTCGCGATCCGCGACCCGTTTGACCGGTCGCACGTCGTGACGCGTATTCCGCTTGCGGATGTCGGAGTCTCGACGTCAGGTGACTATGAGCATTACTTTGATGAAGGTGGCGTTCGCTATCACCACATTCTCGACCCGAAGACCGGGAAGAGCCCGACCGAGGTGCGCAGCGTGACGATCATCGGCCCTACCGCCACGGATACCGAGGGCTTCTCGAAGGGCGTTTTCATCAAGGGTCCCGTCGAGGGCCTGAAGCTGATCGAGCGAAATCCTGGACTCGACGCCGTCGTGATCGACAAGAATGGCGCGGTGACGTACTCGAAGGGGCTTGAGCCACCACCCGCGCGCGCGCCTCAGAAATAGAACTGGGCGAGTACGACGGCGTTGAAGGCCGAGTTGCTGTAGAGCGGCTCGGTGCCGGGCGTTACGCCCACCACGGTCGCATTGCGAA
>CAITAM010000044.1 GCA_903890265.1 uncultured Pseudomonadota bacterium
ATCCGCGACATGCGCACTTCGGTGTAGCGCATCGCCGCCGGCGGATCGCCGTCGACCGAGCCGAAGTTGCCCTGGCCGTCGATCAGCAGGTAGCGCATCGAGAACGGCTGCGCCATGCGCACCAGCGAGTCGTAGACCGCCGAATCGCCGTGCGGGTGGTACTTGCCGATGACGTCGCCAACGATACGGGCCGACTTCTTGTAGGCCTTGTTCCAGTCGTTGGACAGCTCGTGCATCGCATAGAGCACGCGCCGGTGGACCGGCTTCAGGCCGTCGCGCACGTCCGGCAGGGCGCGACCGACGATGACGCTCATGGCGTAGTCGAGATACGACTGGCGCATCTCGTCTTCGAGGTTGACGTGCAGTATCTCGCGGGCGATTTCAGCCATTGATGTCGCGTTACGCTCTGGTGATCAAGCCCGAAATGTTACCACATTGCGTCGCCCCGGCCGCCGGCATTCCGCCGCGTCCGGCCGGCCCGACCCCGGCGCCTGCCGCTATACTCGCCGCCAGCCAGGGGAGGCTCGGATGCAGAGCGTCGACACCGTCATTCACGCGCGCTGGATCGCCCCGGTCGAACCGGCGGGCGTGCTGGAAAACCATGCCCTCGTCGTCAGGGACGGGCGCGTCGTCGACTGCCTGCCCGGTGCGCTCGCCGACAGCCGCTACCTCGCGCGGGAACGCCTCGAGCGCACCGGGCACCTGCTGCTGCCCGGCTTCGTCAACGCCGAGGTCGACCTCGAGTCGACCCTGTGGCGCGGCGCGGCGCTCGCCCGCCCGCGGCATTTTCCCGGCGCACCGGCCGACGCGAGCGCCGAGGCGCTGGCCGACTCCGTAGCGCTCGGCTGCGTCGAGTCGCTGCTCGCCGGGATCACGACCTCGGCCAGCTTCGGCCACGCGCCCGCGGCCGTCGCCGCGGGCGTGGCGGGCCTGAACGCGCGCGCGGTCCTCGCCGTCGCGGTCGACGAGACCCACGGCAGCGAGGAGGCGATGGCCACGGCGCTGCGCCTGCACGACGAGTTCCGTGACCACCCGCTGATCCGCACGGCCTTCGTGCTGAAGCAGCCCGCGCGGGCGACCGCCGCACACCTGACGCGACTTCGGGTGCTGGCGGATCAGCTCGAGCGGCCGGTCTTCATCGAGGCGACCGGGGCCGACCACGCCGGGCTGCACGACGCCGGCCTCTGGCACCCGGGCACCACGCTGCTCGGCTACCCGGACCTCCCGGCCACGGCCGCGGCCGGGGTCGCGGTCGTGCACCGTCCGGCGGTCGACCTCGAACACCGCCGCGCGCCCGTGCCGCTCGGCGCACTCGCCATCGGCGGCACCCCGCTCGCGCTCGGCACCGGTCGACTGCCGGGCGCCCGGGATCCGCTTGAGCTACTTCGCCTCACCGCGCGACTGAACGCCGGCAGCGACGAACGGCCGGCCCTGCCGCCGGCGATGCTGCTGCGGATGGCCACCCTCGGCGGTGCCATCGCGCTCGGGCTCGAGGACTCGCTCGGCTCGCTGGGCGTCGGCAAGCGTGCCGACTTTGTCCTGGTCGCGCTCGACGGACCCGCCGCCGTGCCGGTGCACGATCCGCTGGTGGCGCTGATCGACAGCGGCCACGGCTCGCTCGTCACCGACGTCTGGATCGGTGGCCGGGCCGTGGTCGCCGAGCGGCGCGTCCGGGTCGCCGACGCGGACGAGATCGTCGCCCGGGCCGCCGCCCGGCGCGCCACCGCGCTTTCCTCGGCGACCCCCTCCGCGAGACAATAAGGCGATGTCCATGCCAGCCCAGCCCGTTGCCGACCTCGCCGCCCCCGCCGGGCCGGCCGGCGCCGTGGCGAACGCCGCCGCTGCCGCGCCGGCCAACGTCGACCCGCAGGAAATCGCCAAGTTCGATGCGATCGCGCAGCGCTGGTGGGATCCGGAGGGCGAGTTCGCGCCGCTGCACCGGCTGAATCCCGTCCGGCTCGGGTTCCTCAGCCAGCACGCGCGGCTGGCGGGCGCGCAGGTGCTCGATGTCGGCTGCGGCGGCGGCCTGCTGTCGGAGGCCATGGCGAAAGCCGGCGCCCGCGTCCGCGGCGTCGACCTCAGCACCGCCGCGATCGAGGTCGCGGAACTGCACGCGCTCGCCGACGGCCTTGGCATTGAGTACCGGGTGGTCCCGGTCGAGAGCCTCGTCGCGACCGAGGCCGCCCGCTACGACGTCGTGACCTGCATGGAACTGATCGAGCACGTGCCGGATCCGGCGACGCTGCTCGCCGCCCTCGCCGCGCTCGTCCGCCCGGGTGGCCTTGTGTTCGTCTCGACGCTGAACCGCACGGCGCGGTCCTTTGCGCTCGCGATCGTCGCTGCCGAGTACCTGCTTGGCCTCGTGCCGCGCGGCACGCACGAGTACGCGCGCTTCATCAAGCCGTCCGAGCTCGCGCGCGGCGCGCGTGCGGTGGGCCTTGAGCTCGTGGACGTCGCCGGCATCGAGCCGGTCCTGCCCGGGCGCGACTTCCGGCTCGGGCAGGACGTGCGCGTCAATTACGTCGCGGCGTTCCGCCGGCCGGCCGCCGGCACCCCGTGAGCGGCCGCCCGCCGGCGCGCGGCCTGCTGCTCGACCTCGACGGGACGCTGCTCGACACCGGCCTCGACATGGGCGGCGCACTCAACCGCCTGCTCGTCGAAGAGGGTCGCCGCGCACTGCCCTACCCGCTCATCCGCCCGCACGTCTCGCACGGTGCCGCGGCGCTCGTGCGCCTCGGCTTCGGCAGCCCTGAGCCGAGCGAATTCGAACGGCTGCGGCAACGCTTCCTCGCGCTCTACGCGACGGACGTGGCGAGCGACACCACGCTCTTCCCGGGCTTCGCCGACGTGCTGCAGGCGGTCGAGTCGCGCGGGCTGCGCTGGGGCATCGTCACCAACAAGCCGACCGGCCTCACGGAGGCGCTGCTCACCGCTCTCGACCTGCGCCACCGCGCGGCCACCGTGGTCTGCGGCGACACGTTCCCGGAACGCAAGCCGCACCCGCGGCCCATGCTGCACGCGGCCGCCGAACTCGGCGTCGAGGGCAGCGCACTCCTCTACGTGGGCGACGCCGAGCGGGACATTGCCGCGGGCCGGGCCGCCGGCATGCGCACACTCGCCGCCCGCTACGGCTACCTCGGCGCCGACGAGGATCCCTGGGCCTGGCAGCCGGACGGGGTCATCGACGAGCCGCGCGAACTGCTGCCGTGGCTCGGCCTGTAACGGAGGATGCCGGGCACGCGCTGGCCCGCGCGTTCACGGCGAGCGACTGGCGTCCGCTGTACGCGCTCGCCGATGCGCTCGAGGCCGAGATCGAGGCGCTGGCCCGGCCGGCGGCCCGCCACGAGGTGAGCCACGTCAAGCTCCGCTGGTGGCACGAGGAGGCGGCGCGGCTCGGCGATGGCAGTCCGCGCCATCCGCTGACCCGCGGGCTCGCGGGGCTTGGCCTTGAAGGCGCGACCGTGGCGCCCGTGCTGCAGGCGGCGCTTGCCGTCAGCGAGCGGCGGCTCGCCGGCCACGTGCCGGCGACCCTGCCGGACCTCGAACAGGATCTGGCGGCGACCGTCGCCCTCGGCGGTCGCCTCGCGGCGCTCGACCGCCCGTTGGACGTGCAGGCGCGCGCGGCGGCGCTGTCGGTCGCGATCGGCCTCGTGACGGTCGCGACGACCGTGCAGCCCGCGGCCGCCGTGGGTGATCTGCGCCTGCCGCTCGGGCCGCTCGATGCCGCCGGCGTGGCACCGGACGACCTGGCCGCCGAGCCGCTGCCCGATTCGGTACAGCCACTCGTGCGGGAACTCCTGGCGCGCGGCGTGGCCCTGGCCGGGGCGGCAGCGCCGTTGCCCGCGGAGGACGGTCGCCGGCTGCGCACCGTGACCGTGGAGGCCGCGCTCGCCGCCCGCCGCGCGCGCCGCCTGCTTCGCAGCGCGACCCTCGCCGAGGCCGCACCGACCCGCCTCGGGCTCCTTAAGGATCTCGTCTGCGCCTGGCGGGTGGCGGCACGGGCGCCGTGAGCGTCGCCGGCGCTACACTCGGCGGCCGTTTTTCGTGCTTATCAGGATGACGCGATGACCGATCTCGCCCCCGGCTCCGACTACGCACCGGCTGCGGACCTGCTCACCGGCCGGCAGGTGCTGGTCACCGGCGCCGGCAGCGGCCTCGGTCGTGCGCTCAGCCTGGCCCTTGCCCGGCACGGCGCGACGGTACTGCTCAGCGGTCGCCGCGCCCGCCCGCTCGAGTCGACCTACGACGCCATTGCGGCACTCGGCCTCGCGCGGCCCGCCCTGCTGCCCTTCGATCTCGAGAACGCGCTGGCCGGCGACTACGACCGACTGGTCGAGGCGGTCGATGCCGAGTTCGGCGGACTCGATGCGCTCGTGCACTGTGCGGCGATCCTCGGCACCCGCGCGCCCATCGAGCATTACGACGTGCCGACCTGGTGTCGCGTGCTGCAGGTGAACCTCACCGCGGCGTTTGCCCTGACCCAGGGCCTGCTGCCGCTCGTGAGCCGCCGGCGCGGCCACGTGCTCTTCTCGACCTGCGACCAGGGCCAGCGCGGCACGGCCTATTTCGGCGCGTACGCGGTGGCGAAGGCCGGTCTCGAGCGGCTCGCGGAGACGCTCGCCGACGAGACCGAGGGCACGCTCAAGGTCCACAGCGTGGACCCCGGACCGTTGCAGACGGGCCTTCGCCTGCAGGTCTTCCCGGCCGAGGGTGGCACGGTCGCGCCGTCGCCCGAGCACGCGACCCGAACCTACCTCTGGCTGCTCGACCGGTCGTGCCCGGCCGCGAGCGGCAGCCGGATCACGATCCCCGCGCCCTGACGGGAGGCCCAAAGCGCCGGCCCACGGACCGCCCGCCCGCCGCACCGCGCTCGGTCAGGTTTTGTCGACGGAGCGCAAAGCCGTGCAAAGAGCCACCGATCGGCGCGATGCCAGACCTAGTATCGATGGGAAGGCTCGCGCACGGTGCCGATCACACGGACCGGACGGGGCCCGGGTTCCCGATCTCGCCTCGCTTCATGTCACGGAGAGATTCATGATCCGATCCACGACGCTCCGACCCACGCTGATCCGATCCACGATGATCCGATCCACGATGATCCGATCCACGATGATCCGAACCACGCTCATTTTGCTGGCCGTCGCGGGCATCGGCCTGCAGGCCGGCTGCGTCACGACGACGCTCGCGCCGGGCGCGGAGTCGGTCCGGCTGGTGAAGAATCAGGCGGACGTGGCCTCCTGCAAGCCGATGGGCAACGTCCGTCGACCCGCAGACGACAACGTGGACATCCGCAACCTGACGGTGGGGCTTGGCGGTGACACCCTGTTCGTGACCGAGGACGTGCTCGGCTCCTTCGTCAAGGCCGGCATCGCCTACCAGTGCGGTCGGACCTGATCGCCTGGCCGGCGGGTGGCCGGCGCACCCGCCGATCACGGTTTCCCTGCGCGGTGCAATCGGCTGCGGCGCGCGGGCTGCCCGGTCGCGGGCGGGCCAAATCTGCGATCATGCCGGGCTCCGCCCGCAGGCAGCCAAGTCCAAGCCCGCATGCACCTGATCGCGACGTGTCCCGAGGAAGCGAAACCCGCGCTTGTACTTGAACTGGAGGCGCTGGGGCTGACGGGCATCGCGCCGACCTTCCGTGCGGTCGCCTTCGAGGCCAGCCCGGCGCAGATGTACGAGCTCAACCTGAAGCTCAGGACCGCGAGCCGCCTGTTGCGGGTCATCAAGGACGTGCCGGCGAAATCACCCGAGATGCTGCGCTCGCAGGTCCGGCGCGTTCGCTGGCACGAACTCTTCGACGCCCGCCACGGCTTCATGGTCGAGAGCCAGGGCGACGACGCGGACACGGGCGGCTTCGCGGCGAAGCAGGTCATCACGCAGGTGCGGGAGGGGCTGCGCGAGGCGTTCGAGCGCGCCGGGGGCGTCGCGCCGCCCGTCGATCGCAGCGAGCCGAAGGTGGTCGTGGTCGCCCACCTGCGCCACGGCCGCTGCACGCTCAGCCTCGACACGTCCGGCAAGTCGCTGCACAAGCGCGGCTACCGCGAGTCGGGCCACCCGGCGCCGCTCAAGGAGACGCTGGCGGCCGCGATTCTCGTCATGGCCGGTTACGACGGCAGCCAGACCTTCATGGATCCGATGTGCGGCAGCGGCACGCTCGCTATCGAAGCGGCCATGATCGCGATCCGCAAGGCACCGCAGATCCACCGCAAGAAGGGCGAGTTCCATTTCGAGTGGTTCAAGGACCTCGATCGCCCGCTGTGGCGTAGCACGCAGGACCGCGTCCGCGCGGAGAAGCTCGACGCCCTCGCCGCACCGGTCATCGCCGCCGACATCAACCCGGCCTACGTCGCGATGGCGCAGAAGAGCGCGCTCGATGCCCGCGTCGAGCGCTACATGACGTTCAATACGGGTCGGTTCCAGGACGCCCTGCCGCCGACGCCGACCGGCCTTCTCGTCACCAACCTGCCCTACGGCGAGCGCATCGGCAGCAACGAGGGCGACATCGTCCGGCTCTACGAGGAGGTCGGTGACACCCTGAAGCAGAAGTTCAGCGGCTGGCAGGCGGCGATCCTCGCCGCGACCGCCTCACCGTACAAGGCCATCGGCCTGAAACCGCGGCGGAGCATCCCACTCATGAACGGCAGCATCCCGTGCAAGCTCCTGCTGTTCGACCTGTACGCCGGCAGCCGGCGCTCGGGCGGCGATCGGTTGGGGTGACGACTTGCGCAGGTCAAGACTAAGTCTTGCAACGACGGTACTGCTGTCCCTGGCGGCGACGCCTGGCTGCGTTGCCGCGACCGAAGGGTTGCGCGATGGCATACAGGACTTGCCCGAGAGCGTCGCGTCCGAGGTCCCC
>CAITAM010000045.1 GCA_903890265.1 uncultured Pseudomonadota bacterium
CCATCCGGACGGGCCCTGGCGTCAGCGAGGCGGCTGCCGATGCGGCATAGGCCCGACGCGCGCCCGGCCGCGCTCTGCGCCACCCTGCTGGCCGCGCTCGCGCTGGAGCTCGCCGGCTGCAGCGCGACCCCGAGTCGCGAGCCGCCGAAGACCGAGCTCTTGCGGGTGCCCTCGGCCGATGGCGAGGCGGCGCGCCTCTACCTCAACGACCTCGCCGAGCTCGCCTCGAGTCCGCCGGCCCGCCAGGCCGAGATCCTGAAGGCCGCGCGCGATCTCGCCGAGGCGCAGCCGACCACGACCAACCGGCTGCGCTACGCGCTGATGCTGGCCGACCCCTCGCACGGCGGCAGCGACCCTGTCGCCGCGCGGAGACAGTTGTCTGAAATTCTGGCGCGTCCAGAATGGGCGCTGCCGAGCGAGCGGTCGCTGGCAGGCGTCATGCTCCGGGCCACCGAAACGCGACTGACGCTCGCCGATGACACGCGGCGCCTGGCGGACGTCACGAGCGCCCGGGACCAGACCAAGCTCAACGCCGTGTCGAAGCGGCTGGCGGCGGAGAGCGAGGAGAACGCGCGCCTCAGGAAGGCGCTCGACGAGGCGCAGAAGAAGCTCGATGCGATCACGCAGCTCGAGCGGGCAGGCAAGGAACGCGGCAACGCGCCAGGCGGTACCTGATGAGCACTCTGAAGAAGGAAGCGAAGCGCCAGGCGCGGATCCTCGTGGTCGATGACGACCCGGGGCTGCTGCGACTCCTCACCATCCGGCTGCGCTCGGAGTCCTACGAGGTGGAGCCCGTGTCATCCGCCGCCGACGCGCTCGCCGCCGCGGTGCGCTTTCGCCCGGATCTCGTCATCACGGACCTGCGCATGGACAAGATGGACGGCATGGGCCTCCTGAAGGAGCTGCAGGCCCGCTGGCCGTCGCTCAAGGTGATCATGCTGACCGCGCACGGCACGATCCCCGATGCGGTGCGCGCGACCCAGGGTGGCGCGTTCGGCTTTCTGACCAAGCCCGTCGAGAAGCAGGACCTGCTCGAGCACGTGCGCAAGGCGCTCAAGATCTCGGGGCTGCCGGCCATCGACGAGGAGTGGCGTGCGGGCATCGTGACGCGGAGCTCGCTGCTGCTCGCCAAGCTCGACCAGGCGCAGACCGCGGCCGCCTCCGACGCGCGCGTCCTCATTACTGGCGAGGCCGGTACCGGCAAGAAGCTCTTTGCACGGGCAATACACGACGCGAGCGCGCGCAGCGGCGGGCCGTTCCGCGTGGTCGCGGTCAGCGGCGCCGAGGAGTCGGCGCTCGCCGAGGAACTCTTCGGGGCCGCGGCGCAGGCCGGCGCGCTGGCCGGCGCGGGCGGTGGCACCCTCGTGCTCGATGACATCGCGGATCTGAGTCCGGCGCTGCAGGTGCGCCTGGTCGAGCACCTCAAGGACGCACCCGGCTCACCGGACGCGGCCAAGGGCCCGCCGCGGCTGATTGCGCTCAGCCGCCGCGACCTCACCCAGCTCATGACGAGCGGCCAGTTCCGCGAGGACCTCTACTACCGGCTGAACGTCGTGCACCTCGACCTGCCACCGCTCGCGCGCCGGCGCGAGGACATCCCGCTGCTCGTCGCGCACTTCCTGACGCGCCTGAGCGAGGAGACCGGCCTGCGCAAGATCTACGCGCCGGAAGCGGTCGAGCTGCTCGCCACCGTCGACTGGCCGGGCAACGTGCACCAGCTGCAGGCCGTCGTGCACCAGAACGTGGCGATGAGCCCGACCGAGATCATCAGCGTCGAGGTCACCCAGGCGGCGGTCGGCGCGGGCCCGAACCGCCTGCCCTCGTTCGATGACGCGCGTGACGAGTTCACGCGCAATTACCTCATGCAGATCCTGCAGATCACCGGTGGCAACGTGAGCCAGGCGGCCCGCCTCGCGAAGCGCAACCGCACCGATTTCTACAAGCTCCTCGCCCGTCACCAGCTGTCGACCGACGAGTTCAAGAGCCGCTCCGAGCCCTGAGACCGGCGCCGGTCGCGAGCCGGCACCGGCCGCCGAAACTTGAGGCGGGTCCGTGCCCCGACGCGGGCCTTGCGGACCAGCCCACAAGTTCGCAAACGGGCCTGGCCATTATGTCGCCTTGGCCATTGTCGCCCCGCGGACGTCCTACAGTAGCGCCAAGACGTGTGGCCGGCGCGGTTGGCTGCACCCCGCCCGCCCGACGCAAAAGGCTCGTGGTACGTGCATGGCAAGCTCTGAACTGAACGTGGTTCCGGTCGCCGCCGAGGCGAACTCCGCTCCGGCACGGCCCGCCGCCCGCCCGGCACCGGAAGCCGTCAAGAAGGCGATCGCCACCGTCCTCGTGCTGAGCGCAGACCCTGCCCTCGTCGCGACGCTCGAGCGAACCTTCCGTCACGAGCGCTTCCGCCTCGTGCTGAAGGACTGCCCCGAGGACTTCCACGCCGGCATCCGCGAGCAGGCACCGGACCTCATGCTCGTCGATCTCGATCTCGGCGAGCCCGCGATCGCGACCGTGAAGGCCGTGCGCGGCCGGCCGCTGACCGCCACCATCCCGCTCTTTGTCCTCGCCCGGCCGAGCGCCCAGGCCGACATGGTCGCCGCGATGACGGCCGGCGCCAGCGAAATCGTGCCAAAGCCGGTCGTGCCGGTCGCCATCGCCCACCGCGCGCGGCACGCGCTGCGCGAGTTCCAGCTCCTGAGCCGCTGGCGCAAGGAC
>CAITAM010000046.1 GCA_903890265.1 uncultured Pseudomonadota bacterium
CGATTGCTGGTCGCGAGCACCCGCACATCGAGCGGGATCACCTTTGAGCCGCCGATACGCTCGACCTCTTTTTCCTGCAGGACCCGCAGCAGCTTCGCCTGCAGGCCAAGGCTCATTTCGGAGATCTCGTCGAGCAGCAGCGTGCCGCCCTGCGCCTGCTCGAACTTGCCGGCATGCGCGCCCGTCGCGCCGGTAAAGGAGCCCTTTTCGTGGCCAAAAAGCACGGCCTCCAGCATGTTGTCCGGTATTGCGGCGCAATTGATGGCGACGAAGGGTCCGTCCTTGCGCTTCGAGGCGTGATGCAGGAAGCGGGCGTAGACCTCCTTGCCGGTACCGGATTCCCCGGAGATGAGTACCGTCACGTCGCTCTGCGCGACCCGTCGTGCGAGACGGACCAGCTCCTTTGAGCGCGGGTCGGCAGCGATCGGATCGTAGGGGGTGACAGGCTCCTCCGCGATCGCCACGGCGCGCGGCTCGCGCGCGAGCCGCGTCACGAGACTGACCAGCGAGTCGGCCTCGAAGGGCTTCACGAGGTAATCGACGGCGCCGTCACGCATGGCGTGCACGGCGTGACTGATCGTGCCGTGGGCCGTCATCAGGACCACCGGCAGCGTGGGCCAGCGCGAGCGGGCGCGTCGCAGCAGCTCGTGGCCGTCGAGCGGGGCCATCTGCACGTCGGACAGCAGCAGCGCCGGCGGTTCCTGCTCCATGGCCTTCAGTGCCGCCTGTCCGTCACTGACGGCGGTAACGCGGAAGCCGGCGAAGTTCAGGGTGTCGGCCAGCGCATCCCGCAGGCTGACGTCGTCTTCCGCGACCAGGATGTGCAGCGCGCTCACGCGGCCTCCCCGACGAGCGGCAGCTCCAGCGCGAACCTCGCGCCCGCCGCCGCGGTCTCGAGCCTCACGTCCCCGCCGTGCGCGCGGGCCACCGAGCGCACCACCGCGAGACCAAGGCCAGTGCCGCTCGAGCGGGTCGTGAAGAACGGTTCGAAGATGCGCCCGGCGAGTTCGGCCGGGACACCGGGCCCGTTGTCCTCGACCCGAAAGACCAGTCGCCCACCGTCCCGTTCGGCGCTGATCGTGACGTCCGCGGCTTCTCCTGCCGCCTCCAGACCGTTGACGGCGAGGTTGACGAGAGCGCCGACCAGCGCCTCCGGGTTCGCGTTCACGGTCGCGCCGTTGACGTGCGTGCGCACGGTCACCCGGGCGCCCGCTTCTACCTTCGACGCAAGGCTCTGCACGACGTGCTCGAGCAGCAAATTGACGTCGCACGGCACCATGCCGCCGCCGCCGCCGCGCGCGAACGCCAGCATGTCGCCGACCTGCGCCTCGAGGTGCTTCAGGCGGCCGACGACCTTGGCCGCGACGGCCTGGCGCTCGGCCGGCTCCAGCGACGGGTTGGCGAGACGGTTGGTATAGAGAAGCGCGGCCGCGAGCGGCGTGCGCACCTGGTGCGCGAGGAGTGCCGCCGCCTCGCCGAGCGTCGACAGGCGTCGCTGCCGGTCAAGCCAGGCACGCTGGCGCGCGTTGTCGGTCACGTCCGTGATGAGCAGGATCTCGCCGGGCTCGGAGCCGAGCGGGCGACGGCTCAGGCTCACGCGCGCGCCGGCCGGCGTGTCGTATTCGCCCTGGCCGTCATCGCCGGAGGGCGTCAGGAGCGCCAGCACCTCGTGGATGGACTTGCCCACCGGCAGGGCCCCGACGAGTTCAGCGGCCTGGCGGTTCGCGTCGACCACGAGGCCGGCGGCGTCGGTCACGAGCACGCCGCCCGGCAGGAGGCCGAGGATCTGCTCGAGGCGGCTCGCGAGACGCGAGCGGGCTTCGAGCTCCTCGAACCGCTGCCGGCGCGCATCGGCGAGCTCCGCGGCCAACGAGGCGACACGTGCCTCGAGGTCACGGTACGACGACTCCAGCGACGACGACAGTCGGTTGAAGTCGTGAAAGGCAGCGGTCAGTTCGGCCGCGCGTGGTTGAGTTGCCATACAGTCAGACCATCAGCAGTACCCAGACAAAGCACAGCAAGAACCGTGCCGTCTGTTTACTGCTCGATTAATCAGATGGTTAGCTCTGCCCGCACCCCGCCGCGTCAAGAATCCGACGGCCATGGTCGTGACATTCCGCCGGCTAACCGGCGTTTTGACGGGCGCTGATCGCCACTCGGTTGCCCATCGCCACACCGAAGGGGCGGCGCGTCAGCGCAGTACCGATGCGTAACCGCGCCTGGCAGCACGCCATTCCGGTCGAGTCAGGAGTCCGCGCAGCGGCTCGGGCGTGTTCGTCAGGCGACGTCGGCGGTCAGCCGGTACTTCCTGAGCTTCTCGACCAGTGTCGTGCGCTGCATGCCGAGGAGGCGCGCCGCACCGGCGATGGTGCCGTCGGCGCGGGCGAGCGCTTCGCGGATGTAACGCTGCTCAAGGCGCACGAGATGGTCCTTGAGATCGAAGCCATCGCCCGGCAATCCGTCGCCGGCGGTGGCCGCCTCGGGCTCGGGCACGCGGTCGCTGACGAGCTCGAGCCCCGCCGGGCGGTATTTTTCCGGCAGGTCGGCGACGTCCACCGTGGCGCCGGGGTGCAGGATCGACAGTCGCTCGAGCAGGTTGGCAAGCTCGCGCACGTTGCCAGGCCACGGGCAGCGCGCGAGGGCGGCGAGCGAGCGGGGGGTCAGGCGGATTCGGGCGCCACTCATGCGCTCGATCCGGCTCAGCAGGTGGTCGCACAGCTCCGGCAGGTCCTCGAGCCGGTGGCGCAGCGCCGGCATCTGGATCGGGAACACGGCGAGCCGGTAGTAGAGGTCCTCGCGGAACTGACCGGAGACGAGCGCCGCATCCAGATCCCGGTGCGTTGCCGCGATCACGCGCACGTTCGCCGTGCGGGTCTGGTTGCTGCCGACGCGCTCGAAGGTGCGCTCCTGCAGCACGCGCAGCAGCTTGACCTGCATCTGCGGCGCCATGTCGCCAATCTCGTCGAGGAAGAGGGTACCGCCATCGGCAATCTCGAAGCGGCCCTGGCGGGCATTGATCGCACCGGTGAAGGCGCCCTTCTCGTGACCGAAGAGCTCGCTTTCAAGGAGCTCCCCCGGGATCGCCCCGCAGTTGACCGGCACGAAGGCGCCGCCGGCCCGCGAGCTCCGCTCGTGGATGTGGCGCGCGACCATTTCCTTGCCGGTACCGGACTCGCCGAGAATGAGGACGTTCGTGTCGTAGGGCGCGACCTGCTCGACGAGCCGGTGCACGGCCCGCATCGGCGGCGACTCCCCGCTGGGCCGGAACAGCGACAGCAGCGGCGGCACGGCATGGGTGCGCACGCGCAGCGCCGCGGCCTTGCGCAGCAGCGCCTCGAGGCCGCCCGACTGGCCGGCCTCGGCCAGACTCAACACCGGGACCTCGCGCAGCAGCGTGCGCTCGCGGACTGAACCGGCGCACAGGAACGGAATCGGCGAGGGGTAGGCCTTGGTGCGCTCGACGATGCTCAGCAGATCCTCATCGGGCACGCCATCGCCGACGAGAATCGCAAGCCAGCGCAGCGACTCGGGGGCGGGCCAGTCGATGGTCGTGGCGCCGCACGTCACTTCGACGTCACAGTCGAGAGCAGACAGCTCGGCACGCCAGCGGCGGGCCTGCCCCGCATCGGGTACGAGCATCAGGACTGTCTGCTGTCCCACCGTTCCCGCCACTCCCGGCGTGCGTCTTTGCACGCGTTATCGAGCTTGTTTTTATAACCCTATGACTGATGGGCATCATTCCCAGCAGGCGGGAGCATCGTAATGAACGGATGCTCTGGTTGCGTATCAGGGAGCACCGGTACGTGCTGTAGGGTGATTGCCTAACGAACGCGGGATCAAATCCCGCAACGAGGCCCTAGTCGCGCGGATGAGTGCGCACGCCGGCGACGGCGCGGCGGTGATGCCGGAAGATCAGGCGCTCGAGACCGTCAATGACCGGCACGGACAGTTCGCGGAACACGAAGCGCCGCCATTCGCCGTGCTCGTCGGTTCTCGACGCGACCAGTGCGCCCGGCAGACGCAGCGGCTGCGGAAACTGCCGGCTGATGTAGAGCACCACCTGACCGGTGGTGCCGGCAGGCTCCGCACCGCTGCCGCGCCACTCGACACCACCGGCGTAGAGTCGCCACGGCGTGGCACCCGGCGTCGACTGCTCGCGCGTGACGAGCTTCGCCACCAGCTGGATCAGGACGTTGACCTTGTGCTCGAGCCGTCGGATGTCCTCAAGGACCTGGGCGTCGTCGTCGCTCTTCGACTCCGACGACGGCACGCGTGCCTCGTCGAGCGAGGCATCGGCAATCAGCAACTGGAAATTGTCGGCATTAAGGCCAATCTGGCGCGCGGGCTCCGGGAGCGGCCCGGCCAGGAACTCGAGCGGCAGCGAATCCTCGTAGTAAACCCCGTCGAAGGGTGCCGTGGCCGCCTCCGCTGCCACGTCAGCCGTGACCCCGCTCACCGAGATAGGCTTTCCCCATCCGCTTGGCGTTCGCCAGGAGATCCACCTCGCGATCAAGCGCGCGCCGGTGGTGCGCCATGAGGCCGAGCAACTCGTCGTTCATGGCGACCACTTCGCGCAGTCCCGCCACGAGGGCCGGCAGGTCGGCGGCGGGGGCCTGGCGGTCGAAGAGCTCGGCGAGCAAGCCGCGCCGCTTGAGATCAAGGTCGGTCGCCGCGTTCCAGTCCTGCAGCAGCAGAAACTCGCGGATCTGCTGCGTCAGTGTCTTCAGCGTCGCCAGCTGCTCAGCGATCGGCGAGGGACTGGCAACCGAACCCGTGTTCACTGACCGACCGCCGTCCGCGGCATCGTCGCGATCGTGTCCCAGCCGGTCTTGAGCTTGCGCATGTGCGAGGCGATTTCCTCGAACGCGGCCAGATCGTTATGGGCGTGGGCGTGCACCAGGCGGACGAGGAGGTACTCGTAGAGCCCCTTGAGGTTCTTGGCCACATCACCGCCCTTCTCCATGTCGAGGCTGCCGGCGAGTTCCCCCAGGATCTGCGAAACCTTGTCGACGTGCTCGCACTTCTTCGCGACCTCGCCGCGCTCGATATGACCCTTGATAGCGGCCAGGCGCTCGATGACGCTCCCGTACAGCAGCTGGACGAGCTTCAGGGGATCGGCGTTCGCGACCTGGCTGTGCGCGCCGACGGCGCCGTACGCTTTGAGGGCCTGCTGTTGTTGTGGACTCATCGTAATCTGCTCCGGATGGCTCGAATGAGTGAACGCAAAAGGGATCAGTTACCGCTGCTCGTGCTCGTGCTCGGCCCGTAGTAGGTCGGCAGGGCGGCGAGCTGGGCCGTGATGCTGTTGCCGGTGGCTTTCAGGTTCGCCACCACCGTGTCCATGTTGTTGTACGTCGCGTACAGCGTCGCCTGCAGGTCGGCGAGGCGCGTGTTGAGATCCGTCTGCTGGGTCTGCAGGTCGGTCAGGGTGCCGTTCAGCGCCTTGACCGCCTGGTCGACGATGCCACCTGCGCTCGTGTACTCGAACAGCACGTTGCTGAGCTTGGTCGCGACACCGGATGTCGCGCTGGTAAACAACGTCGTGACGCCGGTCGGATTGTTCTTCAGCGCCGTCGACAGCGTGCCGGAATCCACCGCCAGCGTGCCGTCGAGGTTCACGGTAATACCGATCTGCGCGAGCGAGGTCAGTGCGGCCGAGCTGTTTGATGCGTTCGGCACCCCGCCGGCCACGATCTGGCTCAACTGCGCACCGAAGCCCTCGAGCGTCGAGTCGCCGAAGAGCGCCGAAGCCGCACCGCTCGCCGAGTTGTAGGTGTCGAGCTGGCCGATGACGCCAACGAGCGCGTTGTAGCTCGTGACGAACGTCTGGATCGCGCTCGTGGGGCCGCTCGGATCCGAGGCGACGGTCAGCGTCGTCGTCGCGCCGGCCTTCGAGGTTCCGGCGAGGTTGATCGTGACACCGGACAGCGCGCCGGTGACGGCATTCGTGCTGCTGTTGTAGGTGTAGCCGTTGACGGAGAGGATCGCGTCCTGCGCCGCCTGGGTCTGGGTAAGCCCGTTGGACGTGCCGCCTGCCGTGTAGGTCAGCTTGTTCAGCGTGTCGCCGGTCGCCTGCGTGACCGACACGGCGCTCGACGCACCGGTGACCTGGCTCGACAGCACGAGGTGGGCGCCGTCGTTGCCGGTGATGATCGAGGCCTCGACGCCGGGGTTACCCGAGGCGCCGTTGATGGCGGC
>CAITAM010000047.1 GCA_903890265.1 uncultured Pseudomonadota bacterium
AGCGGCACCGGCGTGGCGGGAACGACGCTGACCTGCGCGCCGTTGAACTTCTTCTCGATGAACGCGTCCTGCGGACCTGCGCCGGGAGCGGTGTACGCGGTCAGCAGGTTCTCGATCGTAAGGTCGATCGTGCCCGCCTGCCCGAGCCAGGCCGTACCGCCCGTCAGCGGCACGGTCGAGGCGTCGATCTGCGCGGTGGCTGACCAGTTGTGCGTGGCGCCGTCGATCACCGTGAGGGGCAGCGAGCCGGTCGGCGTGATGGCGCTGGTCGTCTGCGTGAAGAGCGGGTTGCTCTGGTCGAACGCGCGCAGCTGGCCGGTGACCGACACGGTACTGCTGGCGCCGAGTAGCTTGTAGTCGCCGAATTCGGCCAGCGACAGTGAGCCGAAGTGGTAGCCCGCGTGCGCGGTCAGCACGATGCCACTCGCAGTCGAGTCGTCGGTGACGACACCCGAACCGTTGAGCGACTCGGCCTTGAAGTTATTCGGTGTGAAGAAAAGGTTGTCACCTACGACTGCCAGCGAGCCAAACTGGCCGAGTGTGCTGGTGTCGTAGGTCACGGTGAAATCGGTGGCATTGACCGTCACCGTGGTGGCGAGCGCGGGCCCGGCCAGCAGAAACGATGCGCTGACGAGGCAGAACGCGGAGGCGCGACCGGAGGTCGCGCGCGATAGCTGAACGAACGGCATGATTGTCCCCTAGCCCTGATTCGATGATCAGGTGTATTGGACCAAGGCTACGGATCCGTCCCTACAGGGATATGCAAAAACCGTAAAAAAGCGTCTCGACCGGGAGTGGCTGTTGCTTATTCGTGCCGAGCGACGCAACAGTCGCCGCGTAAAGGGCGCGAGGCGGTGCGCTGCGAGACACCGGGTCCCGCGCGTCGACGCCCGCGCCGGACGTGGCTCTCATCGCGTCGGGTTCGTGCGATTCCCGTTCGGCATCTCCCGGCCGCGGCCCCGGTGTCAGGCCTGTCGCAGCAGCCTCGCCACCGACTCGGGTGCCGGAAGTTCGTTGGTGCGCCAGACGAGCGCCCCCTCGCGGTCGACGATCTGCACTTCCGTGGCATGGCCGTCGAGCGAAGACGCGCCACCCGCGAAGAATTCCGTGAGCACGGCGAGATCATCGGGTTCCGGGCTTCCGGCGAGCCAGCCTGGCTTTGCGCCGAACCGCGCCAGCCAGGTTCGCAGCGCAGTGGGCGTGTCGTCCAGCGGGTTGATGCTGAGCGAGATGAGCTGAAACCGGGCAGCGTCCTCTGCCGTAAACCCGCGCTGCACCCGCTGGAAGATCGCGCCCTGCATGGGACAGGTGGTGGTGCAGCCCGTAAAGATCAGCTGCAGGGCGCTGGCCCGGCCCGTGAGCAGCGCGCTCAGCGTCGTTCGCCGTCCGTCGGCGAGCGTGAGTCGAAGTGGCGGGACGGCAACGGGCGGCACCACGGGTCCGCCATGCACGGCGACCACGCCCCCGGCCCGGCACGGCGCTGCGAGGAAGCCGGCGCCGAGCGTGAGGCCGGCAGCCGCCAGCAGTCGGCGGCGCAGCGGTGAATGCGGTTCATGATCCTGCATCGTCGCTCTCGGTCAGGTAGCGCCATAACGCGGCGCAATGTTCATCAGTCAGTCGGTATCGCGGCATCTGCACGTTGATCACGACGTGCACCGGATCGATGCCCGAGCGCACGACCGCGCAGAATGACAGGCTGTCGTAGGCTACGCGTGGACCACCGCGCCGGTGACGCGGCTCGGTCAGGAAGGCTTTGTCGAGCCGCGGGGCGGTCGACCGTGGCACCGCCGGCGACCGGCCATGCGCATGGCAGTTAGCACAGG
>CAITAM010000048.1 GCA_903890265.1 uncultured Pseudomonadota bacterium
CGGCCGGTGGCGGCGGTGGTCGTGGCGGACCCGCGCGTGGCGGTGGCGGACGCGGTGGATCGTCCCGCGGCGGCGGTGGCCGGGGTCCCTCCGGTGGCGGTCAGGGCGGTGGCGGGCGCGGTCCGCGCTGACACGCGGGAGCGGCGCGCGGTCATCGACCGCGCGACCGGGCCGGCGACTAGCTGGCGAAAAAGCCCATCTTCACGCCGGCGAGCGTGATCACGTCGTTGTCGGTGAGGCGCCGGGCCTTCGGCCCGATCGGCTCGTCGTTGACGTGTGGGTAGCTGTCGGCGACCCCGTCGACGTGCACGATGTAGTAGCCGTCCGAGCGGCGGGTAATCGCCGCGACCTGTACGCCCGGCCGGCCGAGCGTCGTCAGGGTCTTCACGAGTTCGAGCTCGCGCCCGGCAAAGGATCCCGACAGCACCTGCAGGCGCGCCTTCGGCAGCGCGGGTGAGCCGACGCCGTTGCCGCCGCCGTGGCCGTTGGCTGCTGCCGCGAGCGGCGGCAGCTTGATGCGCCGGACGCGATCCTGCATCGAATCGGTCGGCTGGATGACCATCGTCTTCTCGAATTCGTCCGCGTCGGCGTCGCTCGACTGGCTGTCGACGAAGCGCAGCTGGTGATGACCGGTCGTGATGACGTCACCGTGCTGCAGGGCGTGTTTCTTGATCAGCCGGCCGTTGACGTACGTGCCGTTGGTGCTGTTCAGGTCCTCGAGGAACGAGTCGTTGAGGATGTTGATGATGAGGGCGTGATGGCCGCTGACGGCGGGATTGTCGATCCGCACGTCATTGTCGGGCAGGCGGCCGATCGTGTACCGCTCCTTGCCCATGTTGTATTCGGCCAGGACCTGGCTGTCCAAACTGAGTATGAGTCGAGCCATGCGCCTATCCGCCGTACAGGGTTCAGGGGGCTGCCGGACCGAGGGGTCCTGACCCGGACAGTCAGCCGAACCAGCCCAAGATTCTGTCAAGTATGCGCTGCCGGGCCGGGAACGAGTCAACGACGTTGGCGACCATGACGGAGATGTTGTCGCGCCCGCCGTGCTCGTTCGAGAGCTGGATCAGCTGCTTGCCAATGGTGTCAAGATTGTCGTGGAACGTACTGATAGTCAAATGGATATCTTCGTCCTCGACCATGTCCGACAGGCCGTCGGAGCAGAACACGTAGAAATCGCCGCGCTCGACCGGGTATTCCGCAAGCTCCACCTCGACCGCGGGCTCGACGCCGAGCGCGCGGGTGACGTAGTTCTTGTTCGCCGAACGGGCCGCCTCTTCGTGCGAGTAGAACCCGCGCTCGACGAGTTCCTGCAGCAGCGAATGGTCGAGGGTGAGCTGCTCGAAGCGCTCGTCGCGCAGCCGGTACAGGCGCGAGTCGCCGACGTGGGCGACGCAGGCGCGGTTGTCGTAGAAGAGGGCCGCGACCACGGTGGTGCCCATGCCGGCACAGTGCGGCTGGCTCTTCGAAGTCTGGTAGATGATCTTGTTGGCGCGCAGGATCGCGTCGCGCAGGATGATGCTGGGGCGCAGCATCCCGGTGTCCCGGTCCACCGCGCCGAGGTCCTGAACGCTGTAGGCCTCGCGGACGAGATTGGCGATGGTCTTGACCGCGATGCCGCTCGCGACCTCGCCGGCGTTGTAGCCACCCATTCCGTCGGCCAGGACGAACAGCCCGATGTCCGGATCGTGCGCGATCGCGTCCTCGTTGTGCTCCCGGACGCGGCCGGTGTCGGTCATTGCGATGCTGGCCAGTTTGTTGCGCAAGATCATTCTCAGCTCGTGATGCGCTGCGCGCACTCGCGCATCGCCTGTGCCATCTCGCCCGCCGTGGCGTAACGCCCCTCCGGGTCTTTCTCTAGGGCGCGGTCGACCACATCGCCGATGCAGGCCGCGAGGTCGGGTCGTATCGCGGCCAGCGGCGGGTGCGGCGCGGTCGCGATCTTTTCCATCAGCCCGGGCATGGAGTCGGCCATGAACGGCAGTTGACCGGTCAGCAGCTGAAATAAGGTAACACCCAGCGCAAACAAGTCTGAGCGACCGGTCACAATTCCGCCCTCGAGCTGTTCAGGCGACATGAACGACGGCGTGCCGAGCACGATGCCGGCCCGTGTCTGGCTGACGTCGGAGACTTTGGCGATGCCAAAGTCGGTCACCCGGGCGCGCAGGCTGACCGGGTCGAACATCACGTTGGCCGGCTTGATATCACGGTGCACGATGCCGGCCGCGTGCGCGTGGTCAAGCGCCTCGGCGACGCTCGCGAGGACGAGCAGCACCGAGCGCGGTGGCAGGAGTTTCGCCGGCTGCGTGTGCGCGGAGAGCAGTTCGCCCTCGACGAAGTCCATGGCGAGGTAGGCGAGGGTGCCCTGCTCACCCAGGTCGTGCACGCGCACGATGCCCGGGTGGTCGAGGCGACCCGCGGTCTCGGCTTCGCGGAAGAAACGGGCGCGGACCTCGGCGGCGGCGTCGCCGCTGCCGTCGGTCGCCAGTTCAATGGCCTTCAGCGCGACCGGTGCCTCGCTCTGCTCGTCGTAGGCGAGGTAGACGGTACTGAGCGCGCCGCGGCCGAGTTCGTGCTCGATCCGGAAGCGGCCGATCTTCGGCCGCCGGTCGGGCGCCGCGCCGCCGGCCAGCAGCCGCGCGGCGACGTCGTCGCTGCTTTCCTTGTCGAGCGCGCGCAGTGCGGCGTCGATGTCCGCCAGCGAGCGCGGTTCGCTCAGGTTCGCCGGCCCGCGACTGCGCGGCCGCAGCGACGGGTGCAGCGGCGCCGACAGCTGGCGCAGCGTGTTCGTCCCGCCGGTGCGGCCGAAGCTGTCGGTCCGGGCGGGCATGCTGCCCGTGCGGCTGAAGCTGCCGGTGCGCGTCGCGACCGCGCTCGCGGGCCCGGTCACCGTGATCGTGTCGCCGCGCGGGGCGCCGGGGGCCGGGGCGTCGCTCGCGCGTCGGCGGGGTGCCGTGTGCGTGATCACCGAGGCGCCGGAGGCGACCAGTTCGCTGTGGTCCTGGCGGCGCCGTTCCGAGCTCGCGCTGCCGATCATGGCGCAGGCGAAGGCTGCCGCCGGCCAGACCAGCGGCAGGTGCATGCCTGCCTCGACCAGCAGCAGCAGTTCGCCGAGCACGAGCACGGCGGCGCCACCGGCGGCGATCAGGAGCGCAAGGGCGAAGCCGAAGCGGCGGGTCAGCCACGGGGCCGCGAGCGCGGCCAGCAGGATCGCGGCCGTGCACAGTCCGACCAGCCACAGGCGCGCGTGGCGCGGACTGGCGGCGAAGGCGCCGGCCTCGAAGGCCTCGATGCGCTCGGCCAGGAGCTCGGTGGCGGGACGTTCACCCACGATGGCGCGCTCCGTCTTGCCGTGGCCGAGGACCACGAGGCGCCCCTCCAGTCGGGTGTGATCGAACTCGGGCAGCGTGAGCTCGGAGGCGAGCAGGCGGCGGATGCCACCCGGGCTGCCGGCGGGCGGGCCGAGCAGCGGCAGCACGCGACCATCGCCCACGTCGAGGGTGGCGCCGTCGCCGGTGACCGTCGAGGGCCCGCTGAACAGCCGGCCGCTCGCGGGGTGCGGGTGAGCGACCGACCAGGCCGCCAGCATCGCCGAGGGCAGCAGCACGCCGCCGACGTCGGCGACCAGCGGGTAGGCGCGGTACGTGCCGTCGGCATCCGGCAGCCCCACCGGCTCGAGCGCGACGGCGTGCGCCGCGGCGAGCAGCGCC
>CAITAM010000049.1 GCA_903890265.1 uncultured Pseudomonadota bacterium
ACCCGCCGATCCGGGTCCGCGCAGCGATTCCGACCGCGTGGCTCGAGCTCACGATCCGCGAAGGCCGTAACCGGCAGGTGCGGCGCATGACCGCCGCGGTCGGACACCCGACGCTGCGCCTAGTGCGCTGGGCAATCGGTCCGCTGACGCTGGATGGCCTGGCGCCCGGCGCGCACCGGCACGCCTCGGTCGAGGAAGCGGCGGCGCTGCGCGCCGCCATCGCGCCTAGCGGCGAAGCTCCGCGTGGCGCGCGATCCGCATCGCGACCTCGAGTGCCTGCTCGTAGTTCAGGCGGGGATCCACGGTCGAGCGGTAGGCCCGGGCGAGATCGGCGTCGCTGAGGCCGCCGGCGCCGCCGGTGCACTCGGTGACGTTCTCACCCGTCAGCTCAAGGTGCACGCCGCCGAGGCGCGAGCCGAGCTCGTGGTGAATCCGGAAGGCCGCCTCGAGCTCGCCCAGGAGGTTGTCGAAGCGACGCGTCTTCGTGCCGTTCGCGGTGCTCTCCGTGTTGCCGTGCATCGGATCGCAGATCCAGAGCACCTCGGTACCGCTCGCGCGCACCGCCTCGATGAGGCGCGGCAGGGCGGCCTCGACCTTGGCATTGCCGAGCCGGTGGATGAGCGCGAGACGGCCGGGCTCCCGGGCCGGATTGAGGACGCGGATCAGTTCCTTGAGGTAAGCCGGGTCCGCGTCCGCGCCGACCTTGACCCCGACGGGGTTGGCGATGCCGCGGAAGTACTCCACGTGCCCGTTGTCGATCGCCGCCGTGCGCACGCCGATCCACGGCAGGTGCGTCGACAGGTTGTACCAGCGGTTGACGCGCTGGATGTAGCGCGTCTGCGCCTGCTCGTAGAGCAGGTGCAGGCCCTCGTGACTGGAGAAGAACTCGATCCGGTTCGAGTCGTGCACGGCGCGGCCGGTCATGGATTCGAAGAACCGCATCGAGCCGGACAGGTTCTCGACGACCCGCTTGTACTCGTCGTACTTCGGCGAGTGGCGCATGAACTCGAGGTCCCAGTACTCCGGGTGGTGCAGATCGGCGAAGCCGCCGTCGATCAGGGCACGAACGAAGTTCAGGGTGAGCGCCGCGCGCTCGTAGCCGCGCAGCAGGAGCTGCGGGTCCGGCTCGCGGGCCGCCGCCTCGAACGGCGCCCGGTTGACGATGTCACCGCGGTAGCTCGGCAGCGTCACCCCGTCGCGCGTCTCGGTGTCGGCCGAGCGCGGCTTCGCGTACTGGCCGGCAAGGCGCCCCACCCGGACGATCGGCTGGCGCAGCCCGTGCACCAGCACGAGGCTCATCTGCAGGAGGATCTTCAGCTGCTGGACGATGTGCGCGGACTCGCAGTCCTCGAGTGACTCGGCGCAGTCGCCGCCCTGCAGGACGAACGCCTCGCCCGCCTGGGCCCGCGCCAGCTGGCGCTTGAGGGCATCCACTTCCCAGGACACCACCAGCGGCGGCAGCGCCGCGAGGCTGTCCACCGCGCTCTTGAGCGCCAGCGGGTCCCGATACACCGGCTGCTGCAGCGTCTTGAAACGCGTCCAGCTGTCCGGGGTCCAATCCATCGTGTTCGGTGCGGTAGCCATGGCCCGATCGTATCATCGTGTCCGCGCCTGCGCCGCAGTGCATCAACCCGGGCCTGCACCGGACGCGACGCCCGAATGGCAAAACGCGCCACGGCGGGCCCATCGGCCGCCGTGGACAGACCCGGGGCCGCTCGGTAACGTTCCGCCGCGGCGTGCCCCGCCGGCGCCCGGACCGCCCGCGTGCGCTGCCACGGCCCGTCCCTGCCCGTGCCCCTACCCGAGCCCGACCGGAGATCCGCGATGCAAGAGCTGTTGAGCCGCCTTGGCCTCGTTGCCTGCAACGAGGGCGCCTGGTGCGGCACCGCCGCCGCCGCCCACGGCGCGGTCTTCGCCTCGCTGAACCCGTCCACGGGCGCGCCGCTCGCGACCGTGCGCGGCGCCACCCCGGCCGACGCCGAACGGGTGCTCGCCGCCGCCGCGGCC
>CAITAM010000050.1 GCA_903890265.1 uncultured Pseudomonadota bacterium
CTGGCCGAGCGTGTCCAGCGTCGACTGCAGCGACACGGCCTGCGCGGCGGCGATCGGGTTGTCCGCCGCGTTCTGGTAGGCCTTGCCGGAGGAGATCTGCTGCTCGGTGACCGCAAGCTCCGCCTGCGTCTGCTCGATCGAGGCCAGGAACTGGTCCGAGATGTACTGGCTCGAGATGCGCATGGTGCGTTAGCCCGCGTTGATGTCGGAAATGAGCGTATTGAACAGGCTCGCCGCCACCGACACGACCTTGCCCGCTGCGCTGTAGGCCTGCTGCCACTGCACGAGCTTGGCGCCCTCCTCGTCGAGGTTGACGCCCGAGATGTTCTGCTGGCGCTGGGTGGCTTGCGTTGCCACGGCCTGCTGGGCGGCCTGGGCAGTGGTCGCGGCCTTGGTCGTCGTGCCAACGTCGGCGACTAGCGTCGAATAGCCGCTCGCCACGCTGACCGTGCCGCCGTTCAGCACGCCCTGGGTCTGCAGGCTGGCGAGCGCAAGCGCATTGCGGTTGTCGTTACCGACCCCGTTCGGCGCGCCGATCGTGAAGCTGTCACCCGCCTTCGGCGCACCCGAGATCGTGAACGTCAGGTTGTTGGCCGTGATCGCCGTGTTCGAGGTGTACGCGATCGCGGCCGACGTCGTGCCGTTGGCGGTCACGGTGTAGGTGTTGGCGGTCACGAAATTGATCGTCGTGGCACCCACGGGCAATGTGCCCGGGGTCGCGAGTGTCGGGGTCGAGATCGTGCCGGTGCCGGTGTTTGCGGCACCCGCGGTGCCGACCGGCAGGCCGGCGGCCGCCAGTCCGTTCGGGTCCGTGAGCGACACCGCGAGGCCGGTGGCCGCACCCGCCGTCGGCTGAATCAGGAACGTGTCACCGGCCGATGGCGAACCCGCCGCTGGCAGCGTCAGGGTCAATGCTGGCGCGGTGCCACTCGGGATCTGGATCGTGGCCGGGATGCCCGGAATCACCGCGAGGGGCACCGCCGCGCCGGTCTTGGGGTCGGTCGCGGTCCAGGCCGTGCCGGAATACTTGAGAACGTAGTTCGACGCCGTCAGCGAGCTTACGTTGCTGACGACGGCCGTGATCGCCCCGAAGGTGTTCACCGAGCCGTTGGTCGAGGCCGCCGTGACGGTCGGTGCCGTGAGCGAAAAGAGGTTGCCACCGAGCGTGTTGGTCGCGGTGACGCCCTGCGCCTGCTGCGCATTGACGCTGGTGGCGACCGCTGTCGCGATCTGGCCGAGACCGTTGATGGCCAGGCTCAGTACCTCGCTCTGCGCCTGCACGTAGCCTGCGAGCGAGCCGCCCGCGAGCTGGCCCGTGATGACCTGAGCCGAGGCGCCGGAGCCAAAGCGCACGTCGAGCTGCGCCGCGTCATAGGCACTGGGTGCGGTCGACAGCGCCGTGGCCTGATTGCCGACAACGAGCGCCTGGCCGCTGCCGACGTAGATATCCAGCGCGCCGCTCGCCTCGGTGTTGGTCCTGACACCCACGATCTGGCTGAGCTGGGAAACCAGCTGGTCGCGCTGATCGAGCAACGTGTTGGGGGCCTGGTTCGGCCCCTGACCCGAGAGCTGGGTGATCTGGGCGTTGAGCTGGGCGATGTTGCCCGCGAGGGAGTTGACCTGGTCGACCGCGGCACTGACCTGACTCGCGGTCGTGGTCTTGATCTGGTTGAGCTGCGTGCCGGCCTGGTTGATGGCCTGGGCGAGCGTCTGCGCCTGGGCGAGGACCGAGCTTCGGAGCGTCTGCGAACTCGGGTTGCTCGACAGGCTCTGCAGCGAGTTGTAGAACGAGGTCAGGGCCGAGGCGATGCCGTTCGACGACGTGCCGAGCACGTCATTGACCTGGTTGGCGACGCCGACATAGGCCGTCTGCTGGGCGAGCGCCTGGTTGGCACCGAGCGCCTGGGCGTTCGCGAACTGGTCGAGGATCCGGCTGACGCCGTCGACGTTGACCCCGGAACCGACGAAGCCGGAGCCGAAGTTCTGCGCGAAGGACGGCGACAGGTTGACCTGCTGGCGGGTGTAGCCGGGCGTACTGGCATTCGAGATATTGTTGCCCGTCACGGACAGGGCCTGCTGGAAGGCCTCCAGTCCGGAGATGGCGGTACTCAGTATGTCAGCCATGACGGCAAACCTTCCTTAACTATGGCGACAGGGCGCAACTCCGCCCCCTCGGCTAGGGAATCGGCAGTGCAGGGAGAATCTTTAGCGCCGAAATGGCACGGCGCAGCGTGTCGGAGCCGAGAATCGCGTTGATCTTGGCGGCATAGCTCGGGTCGGTCGCGTAGCCCGCCTTCTGTAAAGCGTCGGTGTAGCGGCCGGGGTCCGCACCGCTCGCGAGCGCGCCCGCATAACGGGCGTGGCTCTTCAGGAAATTCACGAAGTCGGCGAAGCCGTGCTCGAGGGATTCGTAGGCCCTGAACGGCTCGCGACGGCGGACCGCAATCCCGTCCTGGTACTCGAGTGTGTCCTTGGCGACCCGCCGCCCGGTCCAGGCCGGATCGGCCTTGATGCCGAACAGGTTGTAGCTCGACCCCTCGTCGGCACCGGGCACGTGCTGGCCCCAGCGGGTCTCGAGCGCCGCCTGGGCCACCAGCACGAGCGGCGACACGCCAAGGCTCGCCCCGGCGGCCACCGCGTGCGGCATCACCATCTCGACGAAGGCCTCGGGCGTGGCGGCGAGCGTCCTTGACGCCCCAGGCGATGCCGGCGCCTCCTCGGCAGGTGCCGCGGCCGGTGCGGTCACCTCGCCGTCGGCCGCCCTTAAGCCCGCCGCGACCGCGGCGATGGCGGCTGCCGAGCGGCTCACCGGGGCGCGCCCCGGCCCCGGCGCGAAGGGTCCCGGCGTCGTGCCCGGACGCGCGGTCGGTGCGTGCGGGGCGAGGCTTTTCTCGAGCATGGCCGCGATGCCGAGCCCTTTGCCGTGCGACAGGGCGACCGAGAGCTGCTCGTCGTACAGATCCTGGTAGAACTTGGTCGCGTCCGAGTCGAACGCGCCCTCGCTGAGCTTCGCGTCGCGCATCGACTTCAGCATCATGCCGAGGAAGAGCGACTCGAACTGCTCGGCGACCTTGTGCAGCGCGCTCGCGGCGTTCGCACCGGCCTCGGCCTTCAGGCTCGCGAGCCCCTGCACGTCCAGCCAGTTGCGACCCTGGCCCTCGGGCAGGTCGGCGGCGGGCAGCAGCGGTGACAGATCGGTAGCCATGGAACCCCCTAGATAACGATGAGCTGCGCCTTGAGGGCGCCGGCCTGCTGCAACGCCTCGAGTATCGCGACGAGATCCCCGGGCGCGGCGCCGACCTGGTTGACCGCGCGCACGATCTCCTCGAGCGACACGCCGGGCTCGAAGAGGAACATCCGGCTGTTCTTCTGCTGGATGTCGATCGTCGAGTCCGGCACCGTGACGGTGCTGCCCCCGCTCGAGAACGCGGTCGGCTGGCTCACCTTCTGGTCTTCCTTGATGGAGACCGTCAGCGAGCCGTGCGACACCGCGGCGGGACTCACCCGGACGTGGCTGCCGATCACGACGGTGCCCGTGCGCGAGTTGATGATGACCCGTGCCGGCGCGTCACCCGGACTGAGCTCGAGGTTCTCGAGCATCGACACGAAGGCGACCCGTTGGGTCGGATCGACGGGCGCCTGGACGCGGACCGAGACCGCATCGACCGCCACGGCACTGCCCGCGCCGATCGCGGTGTTGACGGCCTCCGCGAGACGCATCGAGGTGGTGAAGTCCGCCGTGTGCAGGCTCAGTGTCAGGGAATCGCCGGTCGCGAACGAGTTCGGCACCGCGCGCTCGACGGTCGCACCGTTCGGTACCCGGCCCGAGGTCGGCACGTTGACGGTCACCTTGGAGCCGTCATTGGCCTGGGCGCCGAAGCCGTTGACCACGAGATTGCCCTGCGCGATGCCATAGACCTGCCCGTCCAGACCCTTGAGCGGCGTCACGAGGAGCGAGCCGCCGCGCAGGCTCTTGGCATTGCCGACCGAACTCACGGTGACGTCGATCGTCTGGCCGGGTTTCGCGAACGGCGGGAGCTCGGCGTGCACGGAGACCGCCGCGACGTTTTTCAGCTGCGGATTGACGCCGGCGGGCAGGCTGACCCCGAGCTGCTGCAGCCAGCTCGCGAGGCTCTGCGTCGTGAAGGGCGCCTGGCTGGTCTGGTCACCCGAGCCGTCCAGACCGACCACGAGCCCGTAGCCGATCAGCTGGTTGGTGCGCACGCCACCGACGGTCGCGAGGTCCTTGACCCGCTGCGTCGTCGGGTCCTTGGCGGCGGCCACGGCGGTCGTGGCGCACACGAGGAGCGTTGCTACCAGCACGGCGAGTTTTCTCAAGGTCACCATCATCTGCTGCCTCAGGCCTCGCGACCTACAAAGGGAAGACCGGGGAGGCAAAGAACCGGGCCAGCCACCCCTGCTTGTTGGCGGCATCGATCGCGCCCCGGCCGTTGTAGCTGATCCGGGCATCGGCGATTCGATCGGAAGTGACTGAATTGTCGTTGGCGATGTCGGAGGCCCGCACCACCCCCGTGACGCGCACGAACTCCTCGCCCTGGTTGAGCTGCAGGGACTTTTCACCCGACAGCAGCAGGTTGCCGTTCGGCAGCACCTCGGTGACCACCGCCGTGATGGAACCGGTCAGGGCGTTCTGCTGGGTGGCCGTACCGTTGCCCTTGAAGGCCCGCGTGTTGTCGTAGGACGTGACGCCGGCGAGCGGCGCATGGCCGCCGAAGAGCGGTACGGCGAAACTCGCCTTCGCGTCTTTCTGGGTCTGCGTCGCCGCGGTCTTCGACGCGTTGAAGGCCTCGTTCAGGCGGATGGTGATCACATCGCCGATGCGGTGCGCGCGCGGGTCCTCGAAGTAGGCGACGCTGGCGCCCGAGGCGTAGATCGCCCCGTCGGTGCCGCCCCGGGCCACGGTCGAGGCCCGAAACGCGGGCCCGCTGGCGCTCGGCGGCGGCGAGGGCACCGGCCGGACGCCAAGGTCCGTGCAGCCCGCGGCGGCCACGGCGAGGATGGCGACGAGCGATCGGCAGCCGGCGGTCAGGTGACAGTCCCTCAGCATCACTCAGCCCTCACAGGTTCTGCGTCAGGTAGCTCAGCATCTGGTCGGCGGTCTGCACCGATTTCGAGTTCATCTCGTAGGCGCGCTGCGTCTCGATCATCGACACGAGTTCCTGAACCACGTTGACGTTGGACGACTCGAGGCTGCCCTGCTGCAGGGTGCCGAGGCCGTTCAGGCCCGGGGTGCCCACGGTCGGCGCGCCGCTCGCGGCAGACTCGACCAGAAGGTTCGCGCCGGTCGCCTCGAGGCCAGCCGGGTTGATGAAGGAAGCGAGCGTCAGCGCGCCGATCGTGGTCGGGGCCGAGGCGCCGGCGAGCACGGCACTGACCGTGCCGTCCGAGCCGATGGTCACCGAGGTCGTCGAGGCGGCCACCGTGATCGGTGGCTGGATCGTGTAGCCGGTGCTGGTCACCAGCTGGCCCTGCGCGTTCAGCTGCAGCGTGCCGTCACGGGTGTAGGCCGTGGTGCCGTCGGGCTTCAGCACCTGGAAGAAGCCGTTGCCCTGGATGGAGACGTCGAGCGGGTTGCCCGTCTGCGTCGAGCTGCCCTGGGTGTAGATCTTCTCGGTCGCAACCACCCTCACGCCCGTGCCGAGGTACAGGCCCGACGGGTACTGCGTGTCCTGGGTGCTTGACGCGCCGACCTGGCGCACGTTCTGGTACATGAGGTCCTGGAACACGCCCCGGCCCTGCTTGTAGCCGGTGGTGTTGACGTTGGCGATGTTGTTCGCGATCACCGC
>CAITAM010000051.1 GCA_903890265.1 uncultured Pseudomonadota bacterium
CGACGACGACCGCCGCGGCGCGCAGGCCGTTCACGAGCAGGTCCTCGAAGGCGGCCGGCGTGCTGGCGCTGAAGGCCGCGTCAAAGCGCGCCACGGCGAGCGCCTCCACCCCGGTCGCCGCCAGCGCGAGCGACTTGTCGCGCAGCCGCATCAGCCGCGCCGGCGCCGTTGCCGGGCGCAGGAATTCGAGCGGCATGGGCTCGAAGGTCAGCACCGCCGGCAGCAACCCCTGCGCCGAGGCGACCGCACGGGCGCGGTTCACCAGCGCCTGGTGACCGAGGTGCACGCCGTCAAAATTACCGATGGCGACCGCCAGCGCCGCCCGCGGCGCGCGCATCCCAGTACGGACACGGAGAAAATCCATGCAAAGACCAAGGCACGTAAACCCTCGATTGTAGAGGAACTGCGCCCACTTAGGGCTGCCACCGCCGCCGCGTCAGGCCGCCTTTGGCGGACGCGCGTGGCGCAGATCCGCGAGCGTCAGCCCGCCGAGCGCGAGCGTCCCGGCGTAGGCGAGCACCGCACCCACGACGCAACCGGCGAGCCGCGCGACCTGCTGCCAGGCCGGGTAATCGGGCCAGGCCGCCAGCGGGCCCGCCGCCCACCAGAGAAAGGCCGCCATGACGAGTGTCGCGAGCGGCAGTTGCACGCCGAGCAGCCGCTTCCAGGCCGCCGACGGCCGGTAGACGCCGCGCCGGCGCAGGCCACGGTAGAGGAGCGCCACGTTCACGTAGGCGCCCAGTCCGGGCGACAGGGCGAGCAGGGCATGCGGCGCGAAAAACCCGAGGTGGTTCGCCGGCAGGACCACGAGGACATTGAACGCCATGGTGACCGCGAGTGCGAGCAGGCCGACCTTGACCGGCGTGCGGGTGTCCTGGCGCGCGTAGTAGCCCGGCGCCAGTACCTTGACGAGGCTGTAGCCCAGGAGCCCGAACGACGCGCCAACGAGCGCGTAGGAGCCCATGACGACGTCGTGGCGGACAAAGCGCCCGTGGCCGTAGATCGTGGCGGTCAGCGGCATCGCGAGAAGCACCAGACCCACCGTCGCCGGCACGGTCACGAGCACGGTCAGGCGCATCGCCCAATCGAGCGTGGCGTTGAAGCGCTCCGGCGCCTGCTCGACGTGGTGCGCCGACAGACCCGGCAGGATGACCGTGGCGAGCGCGATCGAGAACACGCCCATTGGAAACTCGACCAGCCGGTCGGCGTAGTACATCCAGGAAATGCTGCCGGTGGCGAGGAAGGAGGCCACCAGCGAGCCCAGCAGCAGCGAAATCTGCGCCACGGACGAACCGAAAATGCCGGGCAGCATCAGCTTGCCGACCCGGGCGACCCCCTCCTCCGTCGCGTCGAGGCTGGGCCGGGTCAGCAGCCCGAGCGAGGCAAGGCCACGGAACTGGGCGATAAACTGCACGAGGCCCGCAACGAACACGCCGATCGCGAGCATTAGGCCCGGTGTCGCCGAACGCGGCGCAATGACCGCCGCGAACAGAATCATGATGACGTTCAGCAGCACCGGATTGAAGGCCGCGGTGCCAAAGCGACCGTAGGCGTTCAGTACCCCGGCGCCGAGCGCGGTCAGTGAGATGAAGAAAATGTAGGGAAAAGTCCAGCGCAGCATGCCGACGGCGAGCAGGTAGCGCTCGGAGCCGACCACGAAGCCCGGCGCAAACACGCGCATCACGACCGGCGCACCGATGACGCCGGCGAGCGTGATCAGCAAGAGCACCAGACCGAGCCGTCCGGTGACCCCGGCGACGAG
>CAITAM010000052.1 GCA_903890265.1 uncultured Pseudomonadota bacterium
CGCCGCGGCCGCGGCCAGCCTCTGTGCCGGCGCCATCGGCACCGAGACCGACGGCTCGGTGCTCGCGCCGGCCTCGATCTGCGGCCTCGTCGGCATGAAGCCGACGCTCGGGCTCGTGAGCGGCGTGGGCGTCGTGCCCATCAGTCCCCGCCAGGACACCGCGGGCCCGATGACGCGATCGGTCACGGACGCGGCCCTTCTGCTGTCGGCCATCGCCGAGCGCCCACTCGATCTCGCAACGACGCCGGAAAGCCTGCGCGACTTCAGCGTCCGCGGCCTGAAGGTCGGCCTCCTGCCGCCGCCGGCGAGCGCCCACCTCGAGGTCGTGCGTGCCTGGGCCGACTGGCAGAAGGTGCTGGCCGCGGACGGGGCGGTACTGGTGGACCTCAAGGAACCGAAGCCGCTCAGCACGGTGGGCGACGACGAGTTCGGGGTGCTGCTCTGGGAGTTCAAGGACGCGATCAACGCCTACCTTACGCGCGTCCGCGGCACGGCCACGGTGCGCACCCTCGCCGATCTGATCGAGTTCAACCGCCGTCACGCGGCGGAGGAGATGCCGCTCTTCGGGCAGGATCTCTTCGAGCAGGCCGAGCAGAAGGGCACCCTGCGCGACCCCGCCTACCTCAAGGCACGCGGCGCGCTCGACCGCGCTGCCGATGCCGACGGACTCGCGCGGCTCTTTGCCAATGGCAAGGTGGACGTGCTGCTCGCACCCGGCAACGGTCCGGCAGAACTGATCGAGCCCGTCTGGGGTGACCACTACGAGAACAGCGGCGGCTGGCCGGCGATCGGCTCCGCCGCGGCGATTGCCGGCTACCCGAGCATCACCGTCCCGGCCGGATTCGTGCGCGACCTCCCGGTCGGCGTCATCTTCGTCGCGCCGCGCAACCGCGACGGCTTTCTGCTGCACGTGGCGTACGCCTACGAGCGGGCGACGCGCGCCCGACGGGCGCCGCTCTACCGCGACGGCTGACCGGGCCCCGGGGCAGGGCGCCGCGTCGCGCGCTCGCCCCGGATGCGCCCGGCGACGGCATCGGCGAGGTCGCCCGCCGTCCAGCCGAGGGCACTCACCCTGAGCGTGGTCGCCACCGTCACGACGAGCAATGGCGGTGGCACGTCCGAATGGCAGAGCAGCGAACCGAGCCCGAGCCGGTACTCCTCGTCCTCGAGCCCGGCAATCGCAAGACCGCAGTGTTCGCAGCTGTTGCGGTAACAGGGCACGTCGTCGTCGACGGACTGCCAGCGATAGGTCGGCACGAGCGTCCGCAACCGGACGCGTGTCTGCCGGTCGAGCTCGACGACCCCGTACACCAGCGCCGCGCTGCCCGCGCACTGCCAGTGATCGGCACGGCCTTCGTCGGCGTAAGAAGCCTCGTGATCGTCCGGCAGCCAGAAATGGACCGACTCCGCGGCACAGCCGCAGCGCCCGCAGTGCGCCCCGATCAACAGCAGCGCAAACTCCGCTGCCCGGTACCGGACTGCCGTGGATCGACTGGCTGCACGCTCCTGACTGACCCGCATCATGACGGCCCTCCTCGCGCCGAGCTCGGGGGCTGACTATGCCGGTCACCGCGGCTCGGCACTAACTGCCGATTCGCCTGCAGATATCGAGATACGCGGACCTGCGGGCCCTGCGCTCAGACGAGGCCGTGGTAGCCGCGCCAGGTCGGCAGCGATTCCGGGATGTCGGCCGGCCGCCGATCGCCGTAGGCCCGCATCCGGTCCGGCGCGCCAAGC
>CAITAM010000053.1 GCA_903890265.1 uncultured Pseudomonadota bacterium
AGCAGCAGCACGAGCAGCACCAGCATGACGACGATCTGCAGCACCACCGCGATGGCATTCGCCCGCGAGGTGACCGTCACGCCGAACCAGTTGATCGCGAGCGTCGTGCCAACGAGCGCGAGAATCCACACCGCCCGGTCGACGCCGGGCACCAGGGTCTCCATCGCCACCGCGATCAGCACGTAGACGAAGGCCGGGATCAGCAGGTAGTCGAGCAGGATCATCCAGCCGGCGACGAAGCCCGCGTAGCTGCCGAGCGAGTGCCGTGCGAAGCCGTAGACCGAGCCCGCGCTCGGCACGGTCTCCGTCAGCATCGCGTAGCTCTTGGCGGTGAAGTACATGCAGACCGCGCCGACCAGGAACGCGAGCGCCACCACCCCCTTGGAGGCCGCCCAGACAAAGCCCAGGATGCTGAGCGGCGCGATCGGCGCGATGTAGGCGAGGCCGTAGGCCACGAGGTCCCAGTAGCCGAGCGAGCGGCGCAGTCCGTCCGGCGAGGCCACGGCGGCGCTGCCGGATGCGTTGGGGTCGGTCACGTTGTCTCCTGCCGGCCACCCGGCAGCGGGCACGGCGCTGCGCTCAGCCTACGCACCTTGGCCGTGCCGTGCCAGTCACCGGTGCACCGCCCGCACCGGCCGCGTCAGAGGTAGAAGTCGTACTCGCGCGCGAACGGCCGGTCCATGAGCGCCCCGTACTCGCCGCGCTTCATGAGCGAGAAGGCCTCGAGGTACCTCGGCTCGACGTAGCCCCTGAGCTTCTTCGACGCGCGCAGCCGCTCGAGTGCGGCGAGCACGCCGTCCGGAAAGCGCGGGTCGCGCGTGTCGTTGACCTTGCCGGTCACGGGCTTGGAGGCCTGCAGCGCCTGCGTGATGCCGTGCAGTACACCGGCGAGCACGGCCGCCACCACGAGATGGGGGCTCGCGTCGGCGCCCGCCACGCGGTGCTCGACCCGCCGCGCCTCGCCCGTCGCCGCCGGCACGCGAAAGGCCACGCTGCGGTTGTTGTAGGCCCAGTGCCGCGCGGTCGGCACGAACGGCCCGGTGTAGCGGCGATGCGAATTGAAGTTCGGCGCGAAGAAGGCCATCGAGTCGAACATGAGGTCCTGCATCCCGGCAATCGCCCGCTCGAGCAGGGCCTCGCCGCCTGCCATGCCGAAGCGGTTGCGCCCGGCCTCGTCGACGAGACTGACGTGCACGTGCAGGCCGCTGCCGGCCTGGTCCGGGAAGGGCTTGGCCATGAAGGTCGCCTGCACGCCCATCGAGCGGGCGACGCCACCGACGAGGCGCTTCAGGAGCACGGCGTGGTCGGCCGCCGCGAGCGGATCCGCCTCGTGACGCAGGTTCACCTCGTACTGCCCGATGCCGTACTCGGCCAGCACGCCGCACACCGGCAGTTGCTGGACCTTGGCCACATTCGTAATGCGGCGCAGGAATTCCGCGTTCTCCTCGACCGTGATGAGCGACAGGTTGGTCGCCCGCCTCGGCACCCGGTCCTGGCCCGGAATGGGTGCGATCCGGACCAGCCCGTCCGCGTCACGCTCGCGACCGACGAGATAGAACTCGAGCTCGCACGCCACCACCGGGCGCAGCCCCGCCGCCGCGCAGCGGGCGAGGACCCCGCGCAGGACCTCGCGCGGATCGAACCAGAGGGGCGCGTTCGAGCCGAACTCGCGCATGACGCAGACCACCTGCGCGGTCGGCTCGGCGACCCAGGGCATGGGGCACAGCGTGCCGCGAAGGGGCCAGGCCGTGCCGTCGGGATCGCCGTCCGAGGTGCCGATGCCGAGCGGGTCGTGGCCGACGCCCCTGACGTCGGCGATCGGCGCACAGGCCGAGAACTGCACGCCCTCCTTGAATACCTTGCCGGCATCCTCGATGCCGATGCGCTTGCCGAGCACGTTGCCGTTGCTGTCGATCACGAAGACGTCCAGCGCCTCGAGATCGGGGTGCCCGGCCCGAAACGTGTTCCAGTCGTCGAAGGTGGCTAGTTCGTCCCGTTCATAACCCATGGTGTCCCCGTCATATCGTCGTGGTGTTCACAGCCGGTCGCGTAACGCGTAATACGACATGGCCGCCACGAGGGTCGGCCAGCGCAGCGACGGGCCTCCCGGGAACTTGGGCACGGGGACTTCGGCAAAGGCCTGGAACGCCGCGGGCGCGCCGGTCAGCGCGTCGGCGAGCATCTTGCCGGCGTAGGGGGCAAGCACGACGCCGAGCCCCGAGAAGCCGCTCGCGTTGAAGCAGCCGGGGGCTACCTCGCGAACGTAGGGCATGCGGGTCGGCGTGATGGACAGGGTGCCGCCCCACGCGTAATCGAAGCGCACGTCGGCGAGCGCCGGGAACACGCCGCGCACGTGCGGGCGGACGAAGGCGCCGATGTCGCGCGGGAACTCGTACCGGTAATTCTCGCCGCCGCCGAACAGCAGGCGGTGCTCCTTCGTCATCCGGTAGTAATGGACGACGAACCGCGAGTCCGACACCGCGAGGCCGTCGCGGATCAGTGCGCCGGCGCGCTCGGCGCCGAGCGGCTCCGTGACCGCGATGAAGTTGTTGATCGGCATGACGTGGGCGGCCACGTCGGCCGAGAGCCCGCGCAGGTAGCCGTTGCAGGCGAGCACCACGCGCCCGGCCCGGACCGCGCCCGTGCGCGTCCTGGCTTCCCAGCCGGCGCCCCGGCGGGCGAGCTCGGTCACTTCGGCATCCTCCATCAGCCTCGCGCCGTGCTGCTTCGCCGCGGCCGCGATACCGAGCACGAGCTTCAGCGGATGCAGGTGACCGCCGCGGCTATCGAGCGAGCCGCCGTGATACGCGGCGCTTGGCACGAGCGTCGCAATCTCCTCGCGGTCGACGAAGCGCACGCTGGGGTAGTCGTACTCCTCGTTGAGCTTCTTCACGTAGGCCCGCGTGTGCGCGACGTAGGAGGCCTTGTGGTCGGCGTGCAGGTAGCCCGGCCGGTAATCGCAGTCGATGGCAAGATCGTGCATCAGCCAGTCGAGATGCTGCCTCGCCTCCAGTGCGAAGTCCCAGAGCGTGCGGGCGTGCGCGGCACCGACCTTCGCCTCGAGCCAGTCCTGCTCGCGCCGCAGGCCCACGTGCACCTGGCCGCCGTTGCGGCCGGACGCACCCCAGCCGAGCAGTGACTGCTCGAGCAGGACGACCGAGACCCCCTGGCGCGCCAGATGCAGCGCCGCCGACGTGCCGGTGAACCCGCCGCCGATGATGCAGACGTCGGCCTCGACGACACCGTCCAGCCGCTCGCCCGTGACGGGCTCGGAGACGGTCGCGGCGTAATAGGAGGGTGCGTGCGTCTGGCTGGGCGCGAGGGCGCCGCTGGTATTGAACTTGAACATGTCTGTTGCCCCGGTAAGGCGCTCAGCGCCCGGCGGACGATCCGCCATCGAAGTCCTCGGCGCCGATCAGGCCCATGCCGTCACCGATGTCGGCCTTGATCGCCTCGTGCAGCGCCGCCGCATCGCGGTCACGGATGGCGGCGAGCGCCCGCTCGTGCTGGTCGACGAGGTTCGCCGTGCCGTAGCGGCCGTACACGACCCGCATGAACGGCCCGAACTGCAGCCACAGGGTCTCGATCAGCTGCGTCAGGGTCCGCCGCGGCTGGGCCCGGTACATCGTGAAGTGGAAGTGGAAGTTGCTCTCCATGTAGCGATTGACGTCGCCGCTCGCGAGAGCCGCCTCCATGGCACTGTCGTACTGCTCGAGACGACGCCGGACCGCGTGGTCGATGAAAGGCAGCGCGGCCACGGCCGCCTCCGGCTCCAGCAACTCGCGACAGCGCTGCAGGTCGGCAAGACGGCCCGCCGTCATGGGGGGTACCGCGATCCGCCGCTTGGAGCGGATCTCCACCGCCCCCTCGGCGGCGAGGCGCCCGAGCGCCTCGCGGACCGGCGTCTGGCTGACGCCGAGCTCGAGCGCGATCCCGCGCGTCGACAGGGTGCTGCCCGGCATGAACTTGCCGGTCACGAAGCGGTGCCTGAGCTCGCTGTGCACGTTCGCATGCAGCAGCGACAGATCGCCGGCCAGCGCGCCGGTATCCGGACGCGCCGCTGCCACCGCTTCGCGATCGGCCGTCACCGCCATCGGCGCCTAGACCGCCGCCGGCAGGGCGCGCAGCGTCGCTGCGGTTTCGTCGAGGGACTTGGCAATCGTGTCGACGATCCGGTCGATCTCGGCATGGGTCACGATCAGCGGCGGGCACATGACGAGCGAGTCACGGATCGCGCGGACCATGAGACCGTTGCGGATGCAGGCGTCGCGGACAATCCAGCCGCTGTTGCCTTCCTTGCCGGTAAAGCGCTCGTTGGTGCCCTTCTTCGACACGATCTCGACCGCGCCGATGAGCCCGAGCGAGCGTGCCTCGCCGACGAGCGGGTGGCTGTCCAGCCGGCGCAGCGCTTTCGCGAGGTACGGGGCGAGGTCGTCCTTGCAGTTCTCGACCAGGTGCTCGCGCTCGATGATCTCGAGATTGCGCAGCGCCACCGCGGCGCACGTCGGGTGGCCCGAGTAGGTGTAGCCGTGCACGAAGTCGCCACCGTGCTCGCGCAGTACCGCGACGATCTCGGTCGAGACCGCGGTCGCGGCGATCGGCAGGTAGCCGGACGACAGACCCTTCGCCATCGAGACGATGTCCGGCTTGACGCCGAAATGCTGGAAGCCGAACCACGTACCGAGACGGCCGAAACCGCAGATGACCTCGTCCTGGATCAGGAGGATGCCGTACTTCTTCAGGATCGCATCGACCCGGGTCCAGTAGCCCTCCGGCGGAATGATGACGCCACCGGCGCCCTGCACGGGCTCGCCGATGAAGGCCGCGATCTTCTCCGGCCCGATCTCGAGGATGCGCTCCTCGATGGCATTCGCGGCGCGCTCGGCGAACTTGGCCGGATCCTCACCGAAGCCCTCGTTGAAGCCGTAGGGCTGCATCACGTGGCTGATGCCCGGGATCGGCAGGTCACCCTGGGCGTGCATCATCTTCATGCCGCCGAGGCTGGCACCGGCCACGGTCGAGCCGTGGTAGGCGTTCCAGCGGCTGATGATGACCTTGCGCTCGGGCTGGCCGCGCAGTGCCCAGTAGTGACGGGCGAGGCGGAACGCCGTGTCGTTCGCCTCGGAACCGGAATTGTTGAAGAAGATGTGCTGCAGGTGGCCACCGAGCTTGCCGGCGAGTTTCGCGGCCAGCTGCACGGCCGGCGCCGTCGCGGTCTTGAAGAACGAGTGGTAGAACGGCAGTTCCTTCATCTGCGCGTAGGCGACTTCGGCCAGTTCCTGGCGGCCGTACCCGACGTTGACGCACCACAGACCGCCCATGCCGTCGAGGATCGCGTGGCCCTCGGCGTCATAGATCGTGCAGCCCTCGGCACGCACGATCATGCGGCTGCCGCCGAGGTCACGGTGCAGCTTGTAGTCGCTCTGCGCGGGCAGGTGGTGCGCGACGTCCAGCCGTCGCAGTTCGGTCAGTTCGGCGGAAGTCATCTGGGCAGCCATGGTCTGTGCTCCTTGGAAATCAATGTGAGTCGGATGGGGGGTCCGCTGGCCGTCAGACGGCCAGGAGTTCGGTCACGGCGCGGTCCGCCTGTTCGATGGCGACGTCGGTGTAGGCCCCGCCGCCCGAGTCGGAATTGGCGATCGCGATCCGCCCGAAGCGCTGCCGGCCGCGGACCCACGGCCGCTCGCTCTCGGGCATCTCGGCGTCCCACAGTGGGTTGTATTCCGGCGCGTAGCCGTGCGGCCAGCGATTGACGGTAATGGCCGTGATGTCGTTCGCCGGATCGAAGCCACCGGGGCCGGCGATACGCCCGAGCTGGTCGCGGACCGCGCGCTCGAAGGTGGAGAACGGCGTCGCCAGCAGCTCCGCGCGCCCGGCGCGATGCTGGTCGTGCTCGGACAGTCCCGGTTTGCAGGGCGTGCGAACCATGTGCACCAGCGTGGGCTCCGCGGGCGAGCGACTGCTCTCGTAGCCGCCGATCCGGGTGTGCATGTCGAGGAACTGGTACGTGAAGTACGAGCCCGGCGCATAGACCATGTTGATGCCGAGCTTCTGGAACGCCGTCCAGTTGCGAACCGCCACCGAGGTGTACACGAGCGGTGTCTTGACGAGCTCGTGCTGCGCCGCCTTCTGTTCGGCCGGCAGTTCAGGGCACAGGTACGGAATGATGTGGTTGTAGCAGGCCAGTACCACCTGGCTCGCGCGCACGCTGTAGGCCTGCCCGTCACGCACGTACGTCACTTCGACATCCTTCGCCGTTGCCGGATCGCCGTTGTGGCGCACGCGGGTGACGAGGCTGCTGAGGCGGATCCGCGCCGGATTGGCCGCCCGGTCGAGCTTGGTGTAGTCGAGACGGGCGGTCACGGAGTCGGCCGCCGTGGATCCCGGCAGCGCGTCCGGGATCAGGTTCCTGACGAGCAGCCGCGCAATCGTCGCGTTGCCGTCGGGGAAGTGGTAGCGGGGACTGCCGCCGGTGTCGGCGTAGCCCGCGGGCGTGAAGCCCATCCGGGCGGTCGCGCCGCGGGCGAGGTTCATCCCGGCGAAGCCCGGCATGCCGATCGCCCAGCAGTCGAGCGCGGAGATGGCATCCGTCCCCGCACCCCACTCGCCGTGCGTGCGGGCGGAGTAAAAACGCTCGACGATGGATTCCACCTTCACCACATCGGTGAGGAAGGCCGAATAGCTGATCCGTGACAGCCGGTCCTTCTTTTCATCCGAGCTCAGGCCCGGCATGAAATCGATGCGTCCACCTTCGAGGCGCAGAATGTCGGCCTGCGCCTTGGCATCAAACGGCGTGCCGGCGAAGACCTCGGCGGGCGGCCGCTTGCCGAACCCGACCACCAGCTTGTCGGCACCAAAGGTTTCGCGATCGAGGAACGCTGCCGCCGACAGCCCCATCTTCTCGTAGAAGTCGGGCTCCCATGCCGTCTTGCCGAGCTCGACCGGGTCGATGCCCAGAGCCTGCATGACGGAGGCCGCGACCGGGCCGTAGGGACGGGGACTGTCGATCAGCAGGGTGCCGCCGTTCATGAGACGCAGCTGGCCGTCGAGTTCGAACTCGTTGCGCTTCGCGTGGCCGCCGAAATCATCGTGATTGTCGAGTACCAGCACCCTCGCCTTCGCACCCGCGCGGTTGCGGTAGAGGTGGGCCGCCGACAGGCCACTAATCCCGGCCCCGACCACGACGAGGTCGTACTGCTCGTGCGTGGCCCTGGGAAGCGACGGCACGCGATTGCCGTCGCGCAGCGCGTGCGCGGCCTCGAAGGAGCCCGGGTGGCTGCCGCGCAGGCCGGTCAGACGGGGCGGGTAGTACCCAGGCACGTCCTGTGCCGCGGGCTTTGCGCCCGCCGTGCCGAGATCGCAGCCCGTCACGAGCGGTGCGGTGAGCGCCGACAGCGCCACGCCGTGCACGAAATCGCGCCGGGTGATGGGCTGCGCCATCCCGAGCGCGGCATCGCGGGGGTCGATCGGCGGCTTAACGTCTTTCACGGGCAGACTCCGGCTGAAACCACGACGGGCCGCCACGCTACCGCCGGGCCCGGCGGGGGTCAACGGACTGTGACATCAGACGGCCGGTCCG
>CAITAM010000054.1 GCA_903890265.1 uncultured Pseudomonadota bacterium
CGCCTACCTCTTCCGGCTGGGCTGGCCGAGCTACCTGATCCACGGCACCAACAAGCCCTACGGCGTCGGCATGCGCTCCAGTCACGGCTGCATTCGTCTCTACCCCGAGGACATCGCGCGCTTCTACGATTCCATCCCGGTCGGGACCCAGGTTCGCGTCGTCAACCAGCCCTACGTCCTGGGCTGGCGTCAGGAACAGCTGCTGCTGCAGGCCTACGGACCGTTGTCTGACGACAACCGCGACTGGGACCACGGGCCGCAGCTGCTGCTGAAGCGCGCACGCGGGGTCCATACCCCGCTCTGGCAGAAGATCCGCGCCCACGCGACGGATATCGATTGGGAGGCGGCGCGCGAGCTCGGTCACAGCACGCACGGGGTGCCGGTCTCCATCAGCCGCGGCTCGGTCGAGACGGAGACGGCGGTCATTGCCGGCGCGCTCAAGGTGCGCAACGCGCTGCCGGCCGGTGCGACCTGGGACGGCGATCTGCCGTCGCACGGTGACGAAGCCCAGTTCCAGAGCCTGCTCGGCGCGCGCGAGCCGGCCGCTGGCAGGCCGGGCGCCCGTTGAGGCCGCGCCGGCACCTGGCTGACGGGCGGAGTCCGGCTTGCGCGTACTGATGGTGTCGGACGTCAGCTTTCCCCGCGTCAACGGGGTCTCGACGTCCATCCAGACGTTTCGTACCGAACTTCGGGCACTGGGCCACGAGTCGTCGCTCATCGCACCGGCCTATCCGCGCCAGGAGAGCCCGACGGATCCCGCTGAAATCCGCCTGCGCTCGAGGCCGGTGCCGGGCGATCGCGAGGACCGCCTGATCCGGCTGCGTGACGTCCTCGCCCTGACCGACACGCTGCGGGCGCGGCAGTTCGACATCGTCCACATCCACACACCGTTCGTCGCGCACTACGCGGGCTTGCGTCTCGCGCGGCGCCTCGGCCTGCCGGTCGTCGGTACCTGCCACACCTACTTTGAGGAATACGGCAAGTACTACTTCCCGCGACTGCCCGAATCTCTGGTGCGCTTCTGCGCCCGGCGGCTGACGGTCAGCCAGTGCGCGGCGCTGGACGCGATCGTCGTACCGTCCGAGCAGATGCTCGGCGTGCTGCGCGGCTACGGCGTGACCGTGCACGCCGAACGCATTCCGACCGGGATCGACACGGCCCGGTTCCGGGGTGGCGATGGTTCGCGCTTCAGGGCCGCGCACGGCATCCCCGCCACCCGGCCCGTGCTGCTGCACATCTCCCGCGTGGCGCACGAGAAGAATCTCGATTTCATCCTGCGGGCGGTCAAACGGGTCACGGCCGACGTGCCGGACCTCCTGCTGGTCGTCGCCGGTGACGGACCCGCACTCGGCCACGTCAAGGAGCTGGCGGGACGGCTCGGTATCGGCGCCAACTGCCTTTTCGTCGGCTACCTCGATCGGGCGACCGCACTGCTCGACTGCTACCGCAGCGGCGACGCCTTTGTCTTCGCGTCGCGTACCGAGACGCAGGGCCTCGTGCTTCTGGAGGCGCTGGCGCTTGGTGTGCCGGTGGTGTCGACCGCGGTCATGGGCACGGCCGACGTGCTGAAGGACGTCAAGGGTGCCGTGGTGGCCCCGGACGACGAGGCGGGGTTTGCCGCCGCGGTCAGTGCGCTGCTGCGCGACCCAGCAAGGCGGGCGCGGCTCGCCGCCCTCGCCCCGGCGGACGCGGCGGCCTGGTCCGCACGGGCCATGGCCGAGCGACTGGTCGGCTTCTACGAGCGGGTCCTCGCGCGGCGCTGACGCCACGGCCGTGCAGCGGCCCTGTGCTACCCTCACGCAGCAGAAAAAGACGACCGGGGAGAAGTCGCTTTGGCGCAAAACCGTGCAGAGGGCATGCGCGTTGCCGAGCAGGCCGGGGCCGGCCAGCCGATCGCCGTTGCCGAGGCGGCGGTCACGGCCTTTGTCGGTCGCACCCTGCGCGGTCCGGTCAACCGGCCGGTCACGATCTCGAGCTTTGCCGATTTCGAAGCGACGTTTGGCGGGCTGTGGCAGCCGAGCATGCTGTCCTACGCGGTCGAGCAGTATTTCGATAACGGCGGCCGGACCGCGGTCGTGGTCCGGGTCATCAACGGCGGCCGCGCGCCGACGATTTCCCTGCCCGGGCCCGGACGTCCGCTCAAACTGATCGCCCGCAGTCCGGGGACGCGCGAGTACCTGCGCGCCGCCGTCGACTACGACGGCCTGCGGCCGGCCGACGGTCGCAGCTTCAACCTGACGCTACAGCGCCTGCGCGCCGCCGGCTCCGAGCACGTCGAGGACCAGGAAATTTTCCGCCAGGTGTCGGTCGACCCGGCATCGCCGCGCTTCGTCGAGACGCTGCTGGCCGATTCCGCGCTCGCCCGCGTCGAGGGGCGGGTGCCTGCCGAGCGTCCGCTGCCGACCGCGCAGGGTGACGGGTACGTGGCATCGAGTCCGGACGGACACGACGGTGGCGTACTCACCGACTACGACCTGATCGGCTCCGCGACCGACAGGACCGGGCTGTTCGCGCTCGCCGACGTCGAGGAGTTCAACTTCCTCTGCCTGCCACCGCTGTCGCGCACGCAGCCCGTCGGGCCGAGCGCGCTGATGGTCGCCGGACGCTACTGCCGCCAGCGGCAGGCACTGCTGCTGCTCGACCCGCCTGCCGAGTGGAGTGATGCCGAGCGCGCGATAGCGGGCGTACGCGACCTGCCGGTACGTGGCGAGGATTCGCTGATGTACTTCCCGCGCCTGCTGGCCTACGACCGCCTCAAGGGTCGCTTCGAGCCGTTCGCCCCGTCAGCCGCTGCCGCCGGGATGCTGGCCCGCCTCGACAGCCAGGGCGCGAAGTGGGGTCCGAGGGACGATCACGACGCGGCACTGCGCCCGGGCCTGCGGCCGCTCGTGACGGTCGACGAGGCAGCACGCGCGCGGCTCGCAAGCGCGGGTATCAACGTCCTGCAGTCGGTCCGTGCCCGGACGCCGGTGGCAGCGCGTACGCTGGCCGGCCGCCAGGGAAGCGACCCGGACTGGTGCTTTCTCGCCACCAAGCGCTTCGCGCTCCTGCTGGCCAATTCGATCGAGCGCGGCACGCGCTGGAGTCTGTTCCATCGCGGGTCGCCGGCCGTGTGGGCGCGTCTGGCGCGGCAGGTCGGTGAGTTCTTCACGCGTCTCGAGGACGAGGGACGTCTCGCGGGCGGCGGACGGGAGGGACCGGCGTGGTTCGTGCTGTGCGATGAGCGGCTGAACGCCCGTGGCGCACCGGGCGCCCGGCTCGTCTACGGCTTTGCCGGCCGGCGGCCGCGGCAGTTTCACGCCTTCATCGTCAGCCACGGCCAGGGCGAGAGTTCGGTGCGTCCGGTGACCCTCAACCGACTGTTCCCGCGGGGCACGTTCGCACCCGAGGCGATCGACGTCGGTGGCTTGCCGCCACCCGCGGGCGCGAGCGGCCCCGTCTAGGCGGTGCCTTTCGCTCGGTTGCGGGTGCCGGCGGATCGCCGCCGCGGCGGAATCAGTTGTCGCGTGCCGACAGTGACATCGAGATCACGGCACGAACCGCTTCCCTGCCACTCGCATCGACCACGGTCACCGGCACACCGAGCTGGGTGCTGCCGCTCCAGTCGCGGCGATCAAGCCGCGCCGTTGCGAGTGCATCGGTACCGACCGCGGCCAGGTACTCGATCGTCATGCCGCGCGGCGACCAGCGCAGCGTCGGCGGCACGGTGGTCTGCATGAGCACGCGCGCGGCCAGCTCGCACAGGTTCGCCATCGCCATCGCATGGACCGCGCCGTTGGTATCGAGCACGTCGCGGTGGTGACTGAGGGACACGGCGCAGAGGCCCGGCCGGAGCGTGCGAAAGCGTGGCCTGATCGAGCTAAGATAGGGCGCGTCGCGGCACGCGAGGCGCGTGAACCACCACCGTCCGACCGAGCGACCGCCGAGTCGCTGCCATGCGTCCAGAAGCTGCACTTAGGGCTTTCTCCGAGCAGGTCGGCTGGGTCCCTCCCGCCGATCGCTTGCGACTTAACTTTATCACGACAGGGGCGTCCCGCCGAGGCAGGGCGCCCGCGCGGAGGCCGCGGCAATGGCGAAACGGCGTGCGGGCGATAGCGACGCGACCCCGGAGCCCGTGGCGCGGATCTGGGCGGTCGTCGCGGCCATTCCCCGGGGTCAGGCCCTGTCCTACGGCGAGGTGGCGCGGCGCGCCGGACTGCCGGGTCGGGCGCGGCTGGTCGGTCGTGCGCTCAAGGTCGCGCCGCGGCAGATGAAGCTGCCCTGGCAGCGGGTGGTGGGCGCGAACGGCCGCCCGGCGTTCCCTGCCGGCAGCGCGCCCTACGATGAGCAGCTCAGGCTGCTCGCGCGCGAGGGGCTGGTGCATCGCAACGGCCGGGTGGCGCTTGCGGGCGGTGAAGGCGCCACGTCGCTCGACGCGCTGCTGTGGGGGCAGCCTGACTGATACCATCGCGCCTTTGTGCAATCGCGAGATGCTATGCGTCGCTACGTGGTGTTCTCTCACGGCAAGGACAGCGCGCCCTGGGGCGCCAAGATCACGGCAATGGCCGAGGTCGCCCGAGCCGAGGGCTACGAGGTCGAGTCGGTGGACTACCGCGGCATCGACGATCCCCAGGAGCGCGTGACCCGGCTGCTGTCCTACTGCCGGGAACTGCAGGGGCCGCTGGTGCTCGTGGGGTCGAGTCTCGGTGCGCACGTCTGCACCTCGGCCTCGGCGCTGCTGCGTGCGCGCGGCCTTTTTCTGCTGGCACCGGCGTTCTACATGGCGGGGTTTGAGGCGTACACGCCCGTGCCCGCGCCGTGCCCGCTGACCATCGTCCATGGCTGGGCGGACGACGTCGTGCCGGTCGAGAACAGCGTCCGCTACGCGCGCGAATACGGCGCGACGCTGCACCTCCTGAATTCGGACCATCGGCTGCAGGACGTCATCGGACAGGTCAACTACCTGTTCGAGTACTTTCTCGTCAGCCTGGATCAACCGACCTGAACGTGGCCGCCATGGCTGCGGCAACAACGCCAATGCCGGAGACTGGCTGGGTCGTCTATATCGTGGAAAGCGCGAGTGGCACGCTCTACACCGGCATAACGACCAGCCTCGAGCGGCGCCTCAGGGAGCACGCGAGCGGGCGTGGAGCGCGCTACTTCCGCTTCGCAGGCCCGGTCGCCGTGCGCTACGTCGAGCCGGTCCCGGGACGGTCGGCAGCGCTGGTCCGCGAAGCCGCCATCAAGCGACTCGACCGTGCCGCGAAGCTAACGCTGATCGCGCAGGCGGCGGCGGACGGATCGCCGCGATGATCAATCTCGGCACCAGCTTCGACCGGCTCTACGTCTGGACGATCACGCGCATCGCGTCGCTGTGGATACGCCCGACCGCGCTGCCGGTGAACCGGGTGGCGAGCCTGCGCGGCCGTGGCCGGCGCGTCATCTACCTGCTCGAGGAGCCGGCGATCTCGGACCTCATCGCGCTGCAGCTCGCCTGTCGTCGTCACGGCCTGCCGCCGGCGACCCGACGGCTGCGCCTCGGCGCGCTGACCGAGGGGCGCTCGACGCTCTACCTGGAGCGGGACCGCGGACCGTTTGGCCTGCGGCGGGACCGGCGCCTGCCGCGGACGCTGGAGAAGGTCGCGGCCGCCGCGGTGGCGGCCGGTGACACGGACGTGGACCTTGTGCCGGTCGCGGTGTTCTGGGGCCGTGCGCCCGGGCGTGAGCCCGGCTGGCTGGCGCTCCTGTTCAGTGCCGGCTGGGCGTTCACGGGCAGGTTGCCGCGGTTCATCGGGACCCTGGTCAACGGGCGCATGACCTTCGTGCACTACGGCGAACCCGTGTCCCTCGCACAGCTGGTCGGTGACGACCCGCGCCGCCTGCCGCGGCGCATCGCCAAGCACGCCCGCACGGAGCTGGCGACCACGCGGGTGGCCGTGCTCGGTCCCGACCTCTCGCACCGGCGCACGCTGACCGGCGAGATCCTGATGACCCGCGCCGTACGGGCGGCGGCAGCGGCCCGGGTGAAGTCCGCCGGCGTGTCGCGCCGCGCCGCGCTGCAGGTTGCGCGCCGGTACGTGGACGAGATCGCCGCCGACTACTCGCCCCGCTTCGTGACGCTCATGTCGCACGTGCTCGGTCGGCTGTGGAACCGCCTCTACGACGGGGTCGAGGTACTGGGCGCGGACCGGCTCGGCGTGGCCGAGCGCGGCGCGCAGCTCATCTATGTTCCGGCGCACCGCAGTCACATGGACTACCTGCTGCTGTCCTACGTGATCTACCACCAGGGTTATCCCGTGCCGCACATCGCCGCCGGCATCAACCTCAACCTGCCGGTGGTGGGTCGACTGCTGCGGCAGGGCGGGGCGTTCTACCTGCGCCGGGGATTTCGCGGCGACGAGATCTACCCGGCCGTCTTTTCGCAGTACCTCGCCCGGATGATGGCGCGCGGTCACTCGGTCGAGTACTTCATCGAGGGCGGGCGGAGCCGTACCGGGCGGCTGCTGCCGGCCAAGACCGGCATGCTGTCCATGACGGTGCGCAGTTTCATCGCCGATGCGAAGCGACCGGTCGTCTTCATGCCGGTTTACTTTGCCTACGAGCGGATCTTCGAGGCACGGGATTACCTCTCGGAGCTGTCCGGCAGCAAGAAGCGCAAGGAGTCCGTGCTCGGGCTCCTGGCGACGCTGCCGAAGCTCAAGCGCCGGTTCGGTCGGGTGTACGTCAGCTTCGGTGAACCGCTGGCGCTCGACGCCTGGCTGGACTCGCGGGTACCTGACTGGCGCGCGACCCGCGCCGGCGAGGTGCGCCCGCCCTGGCTGTCGGGTTTTGTCAGCGGGCTCGCCAAATCGCTCGAGACCCGCATCAACGCGGCCGCCGTCGTGTCACCGGTGGCGCTGCTCGCCACGGTCCTGCTGGCCATGCCGAAGCAGGCCATGGTCGCGCGTGACCTCGAGGAGCAGCTCGAACTGTGCCGGCTGCTGCTGAAGGGCGTCTGGGTGACGCCGCTGTCCGCCCCGGAGGTGATCGCCTACGGGGAGCGGCTCGGGATGGTCAGCCGGGTGCCGCACGCGCTTGGCGACATCGTCAAGATGTCGGAGGATTCCGCAATTCTCGCCACCTATCCACGCAACAACGTGATGCACCTCTTCGCGCTGCCGTCGCTGGTCGGCTGTGCGTTCCTGGACGCCGAGGAACTGTCCACGGCAGACCTGGTGCGGCTGGTCGGGCGGGTCTATCCGTACCTCGCCGAGGAGCTCTGCCTGCCGCCCGATTCGGGTGAACTCCCGGCGGCGATCGGGGCCCTGCTGCGGCGCTACGGCGAACTCGGCCTGCTGGAGCGGCTGGACGGCGTGGAGGGCGAGCGCTGGCGGCGCCCGGCCGCGGCGACGCTGCGCGCGATGCAGCTGTCCGTGCTGGCGCAGATCATGCTGCCGCTGCTCGAGCGCTATTACCTCGTGCTGGCCTCCCTCCTGCAGGCAGGCTCCGCGACGATGACCCAGCACGCGCTCGAGGCGCGCTGCCAGGCGATGGCGAGCCGGATCGCCCTGCTCTATGAACTCGCGTCGCCCGACTTTTCCGACAAAACGCTGTTTCGTGACTTCATCGACCAGCTGCGCGCCCGGGGCGTGCTGGCGGTGCGGGAGGACGGCACGCTGGCCTTCGACTCGACGCTCGAGGCGGTCGCGTACGACGCGCAGCGCGTCCTGGCCGAGCGGATCCGCCACAGCGTGCTGCAGGCGACCCTGAGCGAGCGGCCGCGCCCGGTCTGACACAAATCTTGTGCGCTGCGGGACGCGATCGTTGTTGTTTATGTAGAGCGGTTTACCGGAAAATGACAACGAACGTGCTGCGGCCGGCGCACTATATCGCCGTGGCGAGGGACGTTGACCGGATGCGTCCGCCTTAAGACCTCGCGGCGCTGCTAAGTCCTTAACGGGGGTGCTCGATGCTTGTACGTAACGTCTCGTCCGATGCCTGCGGGCGCCCGCGCCATGCGCTGAGCGCGGCTGTTGCCCTTGCGCTGGTAACGCCCGGCATCGCCGGCGCGGTGGACTTCCAGCTCGCCTCGGGCGAGGTCACCGGCAGCTGGGACACCACGCTGTCCTACGGGCAGTCGTGGCGGGCGCGCGATCAGGAGCTCAACAGCATCGGCATTGCCAACGGCGGCCGCGGCTATTCGGTCAACTTCGACGACGGCAACCTGAACTACCAGCGCGGCGATGCGTTCAGCAAGGCG